>CALZOR010000072.1 GCA_945827785.1 uncultured Bacteroidales bacterium
CTTTCTTTTCTTGAGTGGACCTTATGTCGAAATTGAGATAATTGTCATCCTCCGGATCTATTTTGAAGCCTGTCATCGGAATGTGCTGGCTGTCAAAAGGATCACGGGTTATCTCTGTAATCTGCATGGCCAGTTTCTCAAGGTCGAAGACCGGTTTGCAGATGCCTGCCTTCGGGTCGGCCAGATAGTATTGTGTCCCCTGGGATGTCTTCCACTGGTATATGAACCTGCTTCCATCCCTCAGCCACATTGGTCTGACCTGTGTGGTAAATACCATTTTTGCCGTGCGCTCAGCGGAAAAGCGTTCTGCAAGTGCATAGTTGGGCTCAGTGACATATCTGCTGTCACCTTCCTTTGTTTTCTCGCGGGCTTCACATATTGTGGCCTGCGTGAAGGCAAGGATTGCGGCGATGCCTGCCGCCATCAAGGTTGTTCGTTTCATATTTCGCTGTATATCAGTTTATTCAAGCGTCTTGAGGAAGGATGCGACAAGGGCGGTATATTCTTCAGGATGGTCCTGATATGCCCTTGCATGCTCTGAACCTGGTGCCACCCATGTCATCTTAGGTTCCGGCTTTGCATCGACCAGCGGCTGGAACATGCTGAATGGAACGAAGGTGTCTTTGTCGCCGTGAATCATAAGCATCGGACGGGTGCATCGACTGATTGACTCAAGAGGGGAGGCCTCTTTGAAATTCCATCCGTGTTTCATTCTGCACAAAGCACTTGTGCAATTCATGAGAGGAAATGCCGGAAGCCCGAACATTTCTTTGAGTTGCATTGAGAACTCGTCCCATACGCTTGTGTATCCGCAGTCTTCGATGTAGCCTTTGATGTATTCCGGAACATTATCTTTTCCTGAAAGATTCATGGTCGTAGCCGCTCCCATTGAGACTCCGTGTACAATCATTCGGCTTGGCTGATTCTCGCAGCGGAAAATCTCCTCCGCCACTGATGTCCAGTAAAGGACGTCATCAGCATCTTTCCATCCCATCTGGATATTGTCTCCTTCGCTCAGTCCGTGTCCATGAAGGTCAGGCATCAGCACGTTGTAACCCAGGTCGCGGTTGTACATTTTCATGAAATACAGGAACTTTACGGCAGCATCCTTATATCCGTGTACCATGACGGCCGTCCTGCCGCAGGCATTTGCCGTCCTCATGTAATATGCATGATGGCGTTCTCCGCCAGGCATTACCACGAATGTATCCCTGAGGGCTCCTGTTGCCTTTACGCTGTCAAGCCATGGTTTCATGTCAGGGAACCGTCTAATAAGAATATTGGCAGTACTGTCAATATCTTTCCTGTTAGGATCTGATTTCAGCGAAAAGCCAAGCATATAGCGGCTTGCAAATCCAAGGACAACCATAATCAGAGCCAAAATACCAATAAGTACATAAAGTGTGATTCTGAGTCTTGATTTCTTTTCCATTTTTGTCGTCATTTAATGTATAATTTTTCAAAGATAGGAAATTTCAACTAATTTATTAAATAAATGCCAAGGATTTGCAGATTTCGCCCTTTTTGCATATATTTAGCAAATTTTTTTTGAATGAACAAAATAGAACTATTCAATTTTATAGAAGATAATGCCGTTTTCAAGGGAATAGGTACATTCTTCGTACTTGTGGATGAGGGATTTAGGATACATAATATCAATTATGATGCTGTTAATCCGGGTACACACATATGCATCGGAGATTTTCTGAAATGTTCCAATGCTCTGTCTGCACAGGATGGATGCGGCTGTCACATGAACTGCAAGCAGTGTAACCTCCGTCTGATGGTGGAAACCAGCATGAAGAAGATGGAAAGAATGGAGTGTGATGCTTCCTTTCTTCTCAATCATAATCAGGATTTTTCCGTACATGCCATTTCGCATCCTTTGATTGATAACGGAAAGAAATACTCCATTGTTCTTTTTATGGACCGTACTTCCCGTCAGCGCGAAATTATGCTTGAACGTATTTTCTGCCATGATCTTCTCAATCTTTCAGGAGCATTGTACGGACTCATCGAAAATATGGACAACAATGATTCTGCGGAAATGAGGAGTGCCCTCAAAAGCATATCCACCCAGATGATGGAAGAAATCAAGGCGCAGCGCGACCTCATATATGCAATCAATGGCTTGCTTAAGCCTGATAATTCCGTATTCAAGGCTGCCGACATCGTGGATTTCGTAAAAGACAGCCTTGTCCCGGTTGCCGCTGATATGTACAACAAGAAAGTTGTAATCGAATCAAATCTTTCGGATGAAAATCTCCTTTCTGACAAGACTCTGATTAACCGTGTCATCCACAATATGCTAAAGAATGCCTGCGAGGCCCCGGGTGGTGACACAGTCATTTTCAAAGCCCGGTCTGAGGATGGAAAGGTCAAGTATTGCGTTCATAATGATGCAGTCATGTCTCCGGAAGTCAAAAGCAAGATCTTCATTCAGGGCAATTCCACTAAAAAGTCAGGACGTGGTCTCGGGACTTACAGCATGAAACTCATTGGCGAGAATTATCTTGGGGGAAAAGTGTATTTCAGGTCTGAAGAAGGTTTTGGAACAGAGTTCTGCATAGAGCTTTAATTCTGAAATTTCAGTTTTTGCGTCCCATGGCTTTTTTTCTCAGATATATTTCTTATTTTTGACCTGATATGGAGACAGTCCTGTATCATACCTGAAATTAACCTATCATTGATTCTTAATTATGAAACGTTTTTTTATTGCAATTCTCTGTCTTGTCATCTTTGCAGGTGCAGCTGAGGCGAAGGAGAAAAAGACCAAAGTAAAGAAGGAACCTGTATATAATGAACAGGGACAGATAATCAAGACCGGAATGAACTACGGTCCGCTTCCGGCCGTGGCCTATGATGCAGACAAAGGCTTCCAGCTCGGTGCGATTCTCAACCTCTACCAATATGGAGACGGATCGACCTATCCGAACTACTTCAACCGCTGGTATTTCGAGGCTTCGTATTTCACCAAAGGCTCGATGCTCTTCCAGATCCAGCATGACAATAAACATCTTATTCCGGGAGTAAGATGGTCAACATCAATGTCTTACAATATTGATAAGGCCTTTGATTTCTACGGGTTCAACGGCTTCCAGTCATATTATGACTATGAAAGGATGGCAAACTCAAACAACAGCAAAGCCATTAAGAAAGGCCAGGCAGACCCCGATCCGCTAAAGTACAGGTACAATCCTTTCTACCGTTACAACAAATCGACTCTCTATGCCAAGACGGACTTCATCGGTCATATAACAGAGAATTTTTATTGGGAGGCCGGATATCATTTCCGCTGGTACAATCAGGACATGATAGACCGTACGAGCATCAACAAGAAGAAAAACTGGTATGATACCTTCCCTTCCGGAGAGGACAGTTTTGCAAATGCAAAGCAGGAAGACATGAGGGAAGTGCCAGATACACGTGCTTACATGCCAACTTTGTTTGAACTCTATCAGGACTGGGGCCTTATCGATTCAAAGGAAGTTTACAATGCGAAAGGGAAGCCTCACATGTTTGACAGCAGCGTAAGGCTGGGTCTGATGTATGATACGCGCAATAATGAGGGCGCACCAAGCAAGGGAATCTGGGCTGAAGCTCACGTGATTCTTGCTCCAAAATGGCTGGGTGCCAGCAATTCATATTATAAGTATGCCTTTACTTTCCGCCACTATGTTCCTGTGGTGAAGAATGATATCCTTACCTTTGCCTATCGTGCAAGCTATGAGGGAACTTTCGGAAAGAATGCTCCGTATTATGCCCTGCCGTACAATACCATGGTCGGCAATGAAAGCGACAAGGACGGATTCGGAAGCTACCGCACGACCAGGGGAGTGATGAGAACGCGAGTCGTAGGTCTTGACCAGATGCTCTGGACGGCTGAGTTCCGCTATAAATTCGTGGAGTTCAGGCTCTGGAACCAGAACATAGCATTCTCCCTCACCGCTTTTACGGATGGTTCCATGGTGACAAGAGGCCGTGACATGTCGTACAAGGGGGATGCTTCCGATGCAGTCAAGTTCGCTGCCTACAAAGCATATATGGAAGGCCGCTATAATGACATGTCTGCCGACATTCAGCAGAAACGTTACAAGGAAATAGATTGCGGAGCCAACGGCAAGGTTCATGCACTCAAGGAAATACCACACACGACCTTCGGTCTTGGTCTGCGCTTCATCATGAACACCAACTTCATCGTTGCATTCGAGTACGGAATGCCTACCAGCCGTTTCTACAAGAAGACCAGTCCGTACTACATGCAGGATGGCTCAGGCGCCTTCTACATCAACCTCGGTTATTTGTTCTAATACTGAAACGGAACGGAGAATAATTATTAAAGGAATTTGTTGTAGTAAACGGTGTTCTCGACATCAAGGCTTCCATCCTCTTTGAAGCCAATTGAAGGGAACACCTGTTTTTCGTCTGCCCTGTTGAAGTAGCATACGTTTCCTCTCGCAAAAAAGTCGAGGTTAAATAATCCGAGTCTTGCAAATTGTTGTTCAAAGAATCCTCAAGCTGCGGTTCTGTCTCTCTTTGTTGGAGTGGAGCATATGGATATCAAATCCAACTTAGAATTTTCCTGACAATCTTTTTTTTGTAGCATATACATATATTCTTGAGAATGTCGAAGAAACTGAGCTTTGTGACCGAATATAAATGGCGCCTGAGGCCCGGAACCACGTCAATCCAATTCCTCACAAAGTCATTTTTCGGTTGCCGAATCAGGCAAATACCACTGCCGGAACTGTCTATAGACATTGAGTTTTCGGTTTGGGATGACATAATATACAGTATCTGATTCTCTGGATTGTATGATTGGAGGAACTTTAATATTTCTTCCGTATGGTTGTTTATATATGCTTCATCCTCAGGTGTTTTGCAATACCGTATAAATAGGGTAGGCTGGCGGATATCCTCGTATAACCTTTTTATCCTCCTGTCATATTTCTTCTGTTGGACGGAAATCTGGCTTTCCAAAGAATCAATTGCATTGAAATCGTGATAGAAATGGACATTGATCTTTGAATTGAAATATACTTCAGGTCTGTTCTCACGTGACATTGACGCTGGATCAAGAAAATCCTTGAAATTGTTTTCTATCAATGCAAGAACCTTGTCAAATTCATCATCAATAAGCCAATCAAAAGGGTAAGAGGCAGGTCTCAGGCCTTTCTTTTCAAGCTCCATTGCGACACTGCAGAATGAACCTAATGAAATTATGTGATTGAACTTTCTTTTCATAACTACTCGATAAAACTCACCATTTCTATAATACTCAAGTTTCGCAAGTTATAACTTATTATGATCCAGTGGGTTGTGCCGCTTGCGAAACTTCTTCCCACCGCACATTTCCCTATCTACGAGGACCCATCCCTAAATCCCTTCCCCCGGGGAAGGGACTTACCCACGACCTAAAGGTCTCTAAATATGGTAGTTTCGCTAAATGCGAAACTTAAATATAATACCTTTGCAAAGGTATTCATTTTTCTAAAAATCAACTACTGTCACAATGTCAGTATGTCACAGGATTTCCTCGATATTTACAAGTTTGTTGGATATGGCGTATATGGTGAGTCCGGCTGCCGTGTGAATCTGCAGTTTGGAGGAGATGTTGCGGCGGTGGGTGGTCACGGTGTGCACGGAGAGAAAGAGCGCGTCGGCTATTTCCTTGTTGCTCATGCCTTTGGCAACGCAGCGGACAATGTCCTTTTCCCTTTCGCTCAGGGCTTCCATCTTGTCTTTCCTGTTCTGAACGGTTTTCTCGTCAACGCCGCACATTGCCCCGTTTTCCTGAAGCTGCTGCTCAATCTTCTTCACTGCCGGCACGAACAGATTGTCCTCAATCAGACAATGTGATGTCAGATCCTGCTCACAAGCAATTATCTCCAGCAATGCTGCATTGAGAAGGTAGTTGTTCTTTTCAGGATAGCAGCGGATGATTACATCCTTCAACTCCTTCAACTTGGCTGAAATGGGCGAATGTCTCTTTGCAAATTCGGATATGGTATAGCCGCACTTCAAGTGCCCGTCCAGAAGCCGCTGGACGTATGTGAAAACCTGTTCATCTTCATAGTCCATATGTTTGCGCACAGCCATCACGTAGTCATCATAGAAACGGATTATGAGCATTGCAATGTCGCTGGCGCCGGAGCAGTCGATGGACTCAATGAGTTTGCGTCGGATGTTCGGAAGATTGAAATCCAGAAAATACTCGTGCGACTGCTTGAGGTAGCGGATGAGCGTGGGCAAAGACACATTCTCACAACGACAATCCCTGCCTGTGATATAATTCACAACGGCCAGAAACGTCATCACATCCACATCGTGCAGGATGCAGACCTCGCGCACCGTTCTTTCTCCGAAGCCCAGCGATATGCCGAAACGCCCCATGACAAGAATCAGTTCGCTGTCATTTCTGACCAGGTCAAGCATCCTGTCGTCTGGCTGATAACTCCTTTTGTCTTTCATCAGTCTCCTGTTAAAAATAAACGGATGCAAAAATACTCACATAATTATAAACAGCCAATACCGAATAATGATTATCAGGGGGCCGTTGCAAGGCACAAAAATACCAAGAATGGAGTATTGAATACACTATTTCCCTGTAAGCTGCCTAATGCTGATAAGCTTGATGCCCTTTTCCCTTTTGGTTACCGGCAATTATTAGCCCGAACTAATAATTCTATTTTCTGGTGGATAGGATCTGGAGTATGTAGTTCCATACGATGAGTTTGTCGGTTTCGTTCAGTATTTCGTGGCGCATTTGGGGAAAGACGCAACTTGAGACTTTTTGGTATCCTGCTGATTTCATCAGGTTTACTGCATGTTGGAAATCCTTTGGTCTGCCCATGCAGGGGTCATCGCCGCCGGAAAGGAAGTGGACGGGCATTTCGGGATTGGCACAGGTCCAGCCTCTGGTATTGAAACAGTCCTGCATCAGGGCGAGGAAGTTTGCAAAACCGTTTGCGGTGAAGGAGAACTGACAGAGAGGGTCGTTTTTATATTCCTCCAATGATTTTTTGTCGGAACATGCCCAAGCATTGGCATAACCTTCATGGCGGAAATGCCGGTTGAAAATCGAAGAAGAGAAATTCTGGATGAATCCCATGTGCCAATGACCTCCTCCGAGACATTCTATAAATCGGAACAGGACCTTTCCCAGGCCCGCAGCGCGGTTGTCCTTCGGAGTGCCGCAGACAATGAGCCGGTCTATTTCAGCATCATGACGTTTTGCATAGGAACGGACTGCAAGGGAACCCATGCTATGCCCGAGCAGGGTTGTTTCACCTGAGAATTGCTCATGCGCCCATTTTCTCACAACCTCAATGTCCTCGACCATTGCCTTCCATCCTCCATCGTACATATAACCCAGATCTTCAGGGCTTTTTACAGAAGCGCCATGCCCCCTATGGTCATGAATTACACAAACATAACCATGAGAGGCAAGATATTTCATGAAAGGATAGAACCTCTCCTTGTGGCCGCACATTCCATGTACAAACTGCACCAAACCTTTCGGATTCCCTTCGGGAACCACATAGGCGAGCGCAAGGTCCAGGTCATCGGCTGACGCTTTTAAACTTAATGTATGTATCGTACTGATAAACTTCATGCCTTACAAAGGTATATAAAAACTTGGGTTTTCAGGCCAGAATATCGCTCAGTTCAAGGTCATAAGCCCCGCTCATATTCGTTACTACCGGTCGTCTCATAATTCCCAAAAAGAAAACCCGTCCGCCGTTTCCGGCAGACGGGCATCCGTACTAAGCCTGATTACTGAATCTCAATCTGCTTTACGGCAGGCTGTTTCTCAGTGACCTTCATCTTCGGTATGTCGATGGTAAGGATACCATCGTTTACCGCGGCTTTGATTTCGTCCTTGTTTGCATCCTCAGGAAGAGCGAGGCTCTGTTCGAACTTGTGGTATGAGAACTCCCTGCGGAGATACTTCCTCTTCTTGTCCTCATCCTTGGATTCGTTCTTCTTCTCCATGGTCAGTACGAGATAGTTGTCATCCGTGACGTTGACCTTGAAGTCTTCCTTGTTCATTCCAGGTG
>CALZOR010000073.1 GCA_945827785.1 uncultured Bacteroidales bacterium
TATATATCTTTCTGCTCAGGAGTGAATTTTCCGGCACAAGGATAGGTCCTGGTAAAATCGGAAGCATAGTGTGTGTTGCTTTCCGCTCCGGCATCTACAACAAGCAGTCTGCCCGGAGTGATGATCTGGTGATGGGTGTGGTTGTGGAGGGTTTCCCCGTTCTGGGAAAGGATGGTGGTGAATGATACGCCCCAGCCTTTTGAAAGGGTTACGCCTTCCATCTGTCCTACGATTTCCTGTTCGAGCACGCCCGGTTTGCAGCCGTTACGGGCAGCCGTGTGCATCTGATAACCGATTTCGCAAGCCTTGTCGATTTCGTCAATCTCGCACTGCTCCTTGATGAGCCTCATTGAGACAACTGCCTTTACGAGCTCTTCCGATGCATGCTTTCCGCCGTCAGCTGCCATAGGAGCGACCTTGCGGACTGCCGCCGGGCAGATTCCGGTAAGCTCGGAAATCTTTGCGGTGTTGTAGTGACGTGAAGGAGGGAGGAAATGCACAGGACGGCCTTTTGCGACGGCTTCCCTCACGGCTTTTTCAAATTCTGCAAGAGGGGCTGTCTGCGGACATCCGATAAGAGCACCTTTTGATGCAACGCTCGGCTGAGGTCCCATCCAGATAATATCCTCTATATCAACGTCATTTCCATACAGACATTCACTTCCCTGGTCAAGGTCGAGAATAGCTGCAAAATAAGGCTCATCAATTGCCCAATAGTACAGGAACGAACTGTCCTGACGGAATTTATAGTCATTGCCCCTGTAATTCTGGGGAGCTTCAGCATTTCCAACAAAAATTGCAATTCCTTTGTTTTCTGACGGCATCATCCCGGCCATCCTCTCAAGCAGCACTCTGCGCCTGCTTGAATAAACATCTGCGCTGAACATAGTCTTCAATATTTTATATCCTCACAAACTTACATAATTTTCACTTATCCCCCAAAACATTACAACGGAACTATGCCGATGCCGGGACGGTCGGGGAGGGTGATTTTGCCGGCGGTGACCTTCATTCCGTCAAACAGGTCGTTGGCAATCAGCAGGTTGCCGTCGAGGTCCGCGAAATCGACTGCGGGGGCGAGCTGAGCAGCGGCAGACACTGCACATGAAGTCTCAGTCATACACCCGACCATCACCTTCATGCCCTCGGTACGGGCATAATTCACCATCTTCCAGGCCTCGCGCATGCCGGTGCATTTCATCAGCTTTATGTTTATGCCATGGTAGGCACCTTTGACAGAAGGGATGTCCACAAGCCTCTGGATGGCCTCGTCCGCAAAAATCGGAAGCGGACTGCGCTCCGTTATCCAGGCGTTGTCATCAATCCTCTCCCTCGGCATCGGCTGCTCCACCATCACGATTCCATTCTCCTTCAGCCAGAAAATCTCATCCAGAGCCTTCTGTCTGTCTTTCCAGCCCTGATTGGCATCCACGGCAATCGGAAGGTCTGTAATCTCGCGGATTGTCCTTATCATCTCTTTGTCATTGTCAAGCCCTACCTTCACCTTCAGGATATTGAACCTGTCGGCACACTCCCTTGTCTTTGCACGTACCACCTCAGGGGTATCGATGCCTATGGTGAAGGTGGTAGCGGGAGCCTTGGAAGGATTAAGTCCCCAGATGCGGTACCACGGAGCACCGAGAAGCTTTCCGACAAGGTCATGCAAGGCGATGTCCACCGCCGCCTTGGCCGCACTGTCCCCAGCAGAAAGCGAATCCACATAGGCCAGAATGTCATCCAGCATGAAGGGGTCGGAGAATCTTCCCAGATCGACCTTTGCCAAAAAGGCCATCACAGTCTCTACGCTCTGCCCCAAATAAGGAGGCATAGAAGCCTCACCATAGCCGGTAATCCCCTCATAATCAATTCTTACCTGTACTCCTGGCGTCGTCCTGCGCGAATAGGACGATACGGTGAACACATGCCTGAGCTGCAGCTCGTATGGCTCAAAGCTCAGCACCATCTTCCCTCCGCCCCCGGACGTTCTGACCTTGCCTGTACATCCGGTAACCAAGGGTCCTGCGGACCCGGTAATGGCTGCCGCCGCCGTCCCTGCCGCCGCTGTCTTCAAGAATTGTCTCCTGTCCATATTATAAGTATGATATAATCCAATAAATTTATAACTTTGCCCCAAATTTACACATAAAATGAAGAAATCACTATTATTGATAACTGCCATAGTTGCCTTTTTCGTTGCAGGATGCGATATCGAACCTATTCCGAACGACAAGGACAACACCCAAACAGAAAATCCGGAGAAGCCTGAAAATCCCGATCCTGAAAATCCCGATCCTGAAAACCCTGAGAATCCCAATCCTGAAAACCCCGATCCTGAAAACCCTGAGAATCCTGACAAACCATCATCGGGAAGTCAGAATATAAGTTATGCATGGTTCGAATTGCCAGCAATGACCGATGAAAACAAGGACGGCATGCTTGACAGCGGAGACCAGCTCTATTACGCATACCACCTGTGTGCAGGCAAGGAAAAGGCTGCCGGAGGACGGATTGCCAGAAATTACACGGTCTGCTACAGCGGAAAGCACCATTGCCCGGTCTGGGTTGCAGCTCCGCGGCACGACATGTTTGTCGGAGGGACAAAAAGGACGAATGCATATAAGATTGACCCAGACATTCCTGCAGAGATTCAGTATAATTCCAAATCCACGGGAGGAGGATGCAACAAAGGGCACATGCTCGGGTCGGCAGAAAGGACCAGCTCAAAACCAACCAACCAGCAGGTCTTCTATTACACCAACATAGCACCTCAGCTTTCCAGCGGATTCAATACCGGAGGTGGTGGATGGAACCTCCTCGAAGACTTTGTGGACGGGCTTGTTGTAAAAGACACCCTGTATGAGGTAATTGGCTGTCACTTTGAAAAATACACGGACGGCTACAGAAAGACCGTTTCTCCAAAAACCATCTCTTTCGGAGGCCGCAGTGATGTAAGCATGCCTACAATGTTCTACTACGCCCTGCTTCGCACCAAGAAGGGAAATACAGGCAAGAGTGTTCAGAATTGCTCCGCTGACGAACTGCAGTGTGTCGCATTCGTCCGTTCACACACCAACGAACTTAAGGGCCAGAAGCCTACATCAAAAGAACTCATGAGCATTTCAGACCTTGAAAAACTGACTGGATTCACATTCTTCACCAATGTTCCGAATGCTCCGAAAAACACCTTCAAGGCATCTGACTGGGGATTGTAATATCTATGATTTATGAAACCGAACATGAAAATATTTGATAGTATGAAAAAAATATTTAGCATTCTGGCTGTGGCCGCAGCCTTCGTTTTTATTTGCAGTTGCACAAAAGAAGACAGAAAAATAACTATTGAACGTCAGTGGGCAGGAGTCATCTCCGTTGATGAAAATATGGAACCTGTATCATTCTGTTTCGATATCGGCAAGGCATCAGGAGACAATATGGTCATTGCCGTCAAGGCTGGAGACATAAAGAAGAACATGATGGGTGATATAGGCAATATCAACTTGGGAGACCTTGACCTTGGCAATATGGGAGAAATAGGGGAGATCATCAAGTTGGTGTTAAGTCTGAATGATGAAGATTATATCTATTCGGATTACACAACCGTAGCTTATACCCTTACATATACAGGCAAGGACACCGGCACAATCTCTTTCAAAGAGCCCGGAATATCCGGAGGAACCATGACGGCTGAGTTCAAAAACCTCAAAAATACTTCTGTAACAATGAGTTTTGATGAAGAGACCTTTGAACTTACAGCAACTGATAAAAAGTTGAAAAAAATCAGCGACAATTTCTTCAAGATGTTCTTCTGATTGCTTTGTCATGGAGAAAAGGGTTCTGATAATTTCCTATTACTGGCCTCCGACAGGGGGCTCAGGCGTTCAGAGGTGGGTGAAATTTGCGAAATATCTGCCTTCGGAAGGATGGCAGCCCGTAATCTACACCCCTCTCAATCCCGAGGCAATAACCGTAGATGAGTCTCTTCTTGATGAGATTCCGCCTCAGGTGGAAGTTATTAAACGCAAGATATTTGAGCCATACAATATCTACCGTGCCCTTACCGGGAAAAAGGGCAGGACTGCTCAGAGCGGTGAAGTGAACCCCATCAACTCCCAGAAGAAATCCTTCACCCAAAAGGTTTCCATGTGGATAAGGGGAAACATGTTCATCCCCGACCCCCGCTGCTTCTGGATCGGACCTTCGGTCAGATTTCTGAAAAAATACCTGAAAGAGCATCCCGTGGACGTCATCGTCAGCACCGGGCCACCTCATTCCATGCATCTGATTGCAAGGAAAGTGGCGCGTTCAACAGGCATTCCATGGGTTGCAGACTTCCGGGACCCGTGGACAAAGATGTTCTATTTCAAGCATCTGGCTCTCAGTCCTTGGGCGGAGCGCAAACATGCCAGACTTGAGAAGATGGTTCTGGATGATGCCTCTGTAGTCGTTGCTGTCTCTCCTTTGGTCCAGGACGAATTCAAGGCGATGACCACGACAGAGGTGGAGCTTATTACCAACGGCTTTGACGAAGATGATTTTGCGGTGAAACCTCAACGGGACGAATATTTCAGTATAACACACACCGGACTGTTTGCCTCTGACGGAAATCCTGACATCCTGTGGAAAGTCCTTGCTGAAAAATGCAGGAGGGACAGCGAATTCAAAAAATTGCTCCGCATCAGGCTTGCAGGAAAGACCGACAAACAAATCATAGAATCGATAGTGGCTGCCGGACTCGGAGAAAATCTCGAGGACCTCGGCTACTGCAACCACAACGATGCGGTGTGCCTTCAGAAAAGCTCCTCACTCCTGATTCTTCCGCTCAGGAAGGAACCTGAATACCGCGCCACACTGCCCGGCAAACTCTTTGAGTACCTGGCTTCGGAACGCCCGATACTTGGCATAGGTCAGACAGACGGGGCAATGGCCCGCATCATAAGTCAGACTCAGGCAGGATTCGTCTTTGGCTGGGATGACAGCGCATCTATAAGCCGCTACATAGACCTATGCTGGGAACGTTTCCGCAGCGACACACTTAAAGCTGATACACACGACATCGGAAGCTTCTCCCGCCGCAGTCTCACCCACAGGATGGCATGCCTGTTCGACAGGCTCACCGACCGCTCCTGAGACGGCCGAGAACTGCCCCAGCTACAGACAGAAGGAGCAGAAGGATGAGTGAGATTGAACTTGCACGTGAAATGTTTTCACTGATGCGGTAGGAATCCGGCTCGAATCTCATGACAACGTTGCCCCTGCCTTCTGGAATGATGGCAGCTCTCAGTATCCAGTCTGCACGGAAAAGATCAAGCTGCACCGCATTTTCAGTAGGGACATAGCATCCGTGCCTTACCTCTCCATAAGAGCCTTCCGGCTCTAACCATGCCTTCCATCCCTTAGGATAATAAACCTCACTGAACACGGCAAGTCTTTCAGAATCAGTATCATAAGAATATATCAATTCCTTAGGGCTATAGCTTGTCAATTCTATGACATCATTCACCAAAGACTCAGAACCTTCCTCTGCAGAGGCACCGGAGGCCGATGGCATGGCATCATACACCCAGTCAAAATCCCTGCCCACGATAGCCTCTGAACGCAGGTCAGCCTCACCGACAAGGGCTATTTCCTCGTCAGGATTTCCGGCCGGTACCACGTCGTCCACAAACCAGCAGTTACCCATTGCCCCGGCATTCACAACAGGAGGATAATCCTCTCCGAGGATGATATAGCGTCCATTCAGCATTGACGTAACCTTCATGGCAGGAAGATTCTCCTCAACCTCGGAGATGGTGCCACTCTTTCCTATCACTCCGTATAAGTCCCTTATTTCCTGATTGAGATAATGGTCTATCAAATCCTGGTAACGCTGCATCTTCACAGGACTGTAGCCTCCGATGCACTTGTGATGGTAGCTTTGGATGGCGTCGTTGAAAGTATTGACGCTTATGTCCAGAACCCTGTAAGACATATCCTCGTCCTGATGTATAAGTTCGTCCACCGGACGAGGCTCGTATGCGGCATTGAAATCGCGCGGAGTAACGAAATGACTCTTGTTGAGGTATCTCTTGTCCACACTGAAAAGGTCGAAGAACACCACAAGGGCGATGGCAACGGAAATAATGGTCATCCTGCCTTTGGCTGCAAACGGTTCCTTTGCCATATAAGCCCACTGGATGAGAGCAAACACAACCGTAATCAGCAAGAGCGACCTTAAGGCATCCTTGCGGAGCAGAGTCTGACGGTCAAGCGAGAGGGCATCGGCAAGGATTTCAGGCTGTCCTGCATCGGAAGCTGCCGTGAAAGAACCTGCAATGCCCGGAACTATGACGCAGAGCAGGCAGAATCCTGCAGTGAGGCCAAAAGCAATCCATCCGGCCTTGTTGAACTCCTTTCGGCTGTACTTCTCCTTGACAATCCTGTCCAGAACCAGAAAACCGAGCATCGGAACGGTGACCTGAAGCACCGTCAATGCCATCGAAACCGTCCTGAATTTGTTATACATCGGAGCATAGTTGAACCACAGGCGGGTAAACCACATGAAATGGTTGCCCCAGGCAAGAAACACAGCTATGATTGTCGCAACGAGAAGCCACCATTTCTCCCTGCCCTTGCAGAGGAAGAGTCCGAGTACAAAAAGAAAGACGGAGACTGCTCCAAGGTACATCGGACCGGCGGTGAATGGCTGCGGACCCCAATAGAGAGGGAGCGCCTTCATTGTTTCCTTAAGATGAGGCTGGCCGGCACGCTTGAGGAGTTTTCCGGTCTCGGAATCAAGCGGCAGCTCTCCTGACGACGATCCTCCGTTGAAGTTCGGAATCATCAGGTTCGGCATCTCGTTTATGCCGTAAGACCATGCCGTAGCATAGTCGAGGTTGAGACCCTTCTGGTTGTGGCTGTCGCTGTCGGAAGTGAGTTCCGAGCCGCCGCGCATGGTGTATGGGGTATATTCGTATGTTGGGATGAGCTTGTTGGCGTTGGTAGCTATGCCTATGCAGCCGACTGAGAGCAGCAGGGCCGATGCCGCAAAGAAGCTTTTCAGATGGGGGCGTTTCTCCTTGTCTATGCAAAGGCTTATCAGAAGGCCGAGGGCATATACGAAGATGACGATTGCCAGATAATATGTTATCTGGACATGGTTGGCCTTTATCTGGAAGCTGAGGGCAAGGGCGAAAAGGACGGAGCCCAGAACGGTCAGAGGAAGCCTGCTTCGTAGGGTTCCCTTGTTGGAAAGTGCTGATTTATATGTGAATATGATGGTTGCAAGCACCCATGGAAAGAAGGCTATTGCCTGCATCTTGGTATTGTGCCCGACCTGAATGATCTGCATATTGTACGAGCAGAATGCCACCGCTATGGCGCCCGCAACGGCAATAATTTTGTCAAGCCCCATGGCAAGCATCAGCAGGAAGGCGCCGAGCAAGGTGACAAGCAGATAGCTTGCAGGACGCCTTCCAAGCAGGAGAGCCTTGTAAAGCGGCTTGGTCCAGTCCCCGTTGAAATCATCGATGAACGCTGTGGTAGGCATTCCTCCGAACATGGATCCGGTCCATGCTGTCGGATCGTCCGGATTGGCCCTATTCCAAGTCACCGCCTCATTCGACATGCCCTTCCATGCGGAGATATCGCTCTGATTCACAATCTTTCCCGAGAGCACCTCAGGCGTGAAGCCATAAGCCAGAACCACGAAAAGCAGGACGATGCCTGCATATATCAGAATTGCCTTTAATGTCTTGTTCATCATACCTTCGTTTAGCTTCCTTCAGGAACCTTCAGTGAATCCTTGACGGAACATTTCCTGCAAAGGTATAATAATTTATTGGAACCGACGAATAAGACTTCTTACTGCACTGAGAAGAATGCGGTCGAAAGGAATGCTCCCGGAAATGCTTTTGACAGCGGATGCAAACAGTGAGGTCGGGGAATATGAATCCCTGACCCTGTCATAGTTGGCATAGATTTCCCTGCCCTTCGATTCGAGCCTTGACGCAATGTCCTCCCTTGCAGCATCAAGTCCCCGTATGTCTTTTATATCAGAGTATTTCATA
>CALZOR010000074.1 GCA_945827785.1 uncultured Bacteroidales bacterium
AGAAACTTGACGAAATCAATGTCAAGACCATAAAATCACAGGCAGTTGAGAACATCGAAGATGCGCGCAAGGCGGCTGCCGAACTCGGCTATCCGGTGATTATCCGTGCGGCCTATGCTCTCGGAGGCCTCGGCTCCGGTTTCTGTGACAATGAGGAGCAGCTGAACACCCTTGCCGAGAAAGCATTCTCGTTCTCACCTCAGGTGCTTGTCGAGAAGAGTCTAAAGGGCTGGAAAGAAGTTGAGTACGAGGTTGTCCGTGACCGTTTCGACAACTGCATCACAGTCTGCAACATGGAAAACTTCGACCCTCTGGGCATCCACACTGGAGAGTCAATCGTCGTTGCACCTTCGCAGACGCTGACCAATAGTGAATATCACAAGCTCCGTGAGCTTGCAATCCGCATTATCCGCCACATCGGCATCGTCGGCGAGTGCAACGTTCAGTATGCCCTCGACCCTGATTCAGAGGACTACAGGGTAATCGAAGTGAATGCGCGTCTGAGTCGTTCTTCAGCCCTGGCATCAAAAGCGACAGGATATCCCCTCGCTTTCGTTGCTGCCAAACTCGGACTGGGCTACGGTCTTTTCGATCTGAAAAACTCAGTGACCAAGTCAACAAGTGCCTTCTTTGAGCCTGCACTCGATTATATAGTCTGCAAGATTCCTCGCTGGGACCTTGGAAAATTCCACGGAGTTGACCGTGAGCTCGGCTCATCCATGAAATCAGTCGGTGAGGTGATGGCTATCGGACGTACGTTCGAGGAGGCAATCCAGAAAGGTCTCAGGATGATCGGCCAGGGAATGCACGGATTCGTTGAAAATAAAGAATTGGTTATCAACGATATAGACAAGGCTCTGAGGGAGCCTACCGACAAACGTATCTTCGTCATCAGCAAGGCTCTGAAGGCAGGATATTCCGTTGACCAGATTCATGAACTGACCAAAATAGACAAATGGTTCCTCTGCAAGCTCCAGAACATTATTTCCACCTCCAAGGCCCTCAGCGCAGAAGCTGAAGCGCTTGTTTCCAATCCGGATTCATGCGGTGAGCTTATCCGCAGGGCAAAGGAGCAGGGATTCAGCGATTTCCAGATTGCACGCGCATTGAAAATGGAGAACCGCATGAGCATTGAAGATGCAACAATGCAGATCAGGAATCTCAGAAAGAAACTTGGCATCCTCCCTGTTGTAAAACAGATTGACACGCTTGCTGCCGAGTACCCTGCCATGACCAACTACCTTTACCTTACATATAAAGGTGTTGCCAACGACATCAGCTATGAAAACGACGGACGCTCAATCATAGTACTCGGTTCAGGAGCCTACAGAATAGGTTCATCAGTTGAGTTCGACTGGTGCGGAGTGCAGGCCCTCAACACAATCAGGAAGGAAGGCTACAGGAGCATCATGATAAACTATAATCCTGAGACCGTTTCGACAGACTACGACACCTGCGACAGACTCTATTTTGACGAACTCACCTTCGAAAGGGTGCTTGACATCATCGATATGGAAACGCCTCACGGAGTCATTGTATCCACAGGAGGACAGATTCCTAACAACCTGGCTGTCAGACTTTCAGAAGAAGGTGTACATATTCTCGGAACAAGCGCGAAGAGCATTGACAACGCAGAAGATAGGGATAAGTTCTCAGCAATGCTCGACCGCATCGGAGTCGATCAGCCTCAATGGAGTGCACTTACATCAATGGATGACATCAACGCCTTCATCGACAAGGTAGGCTTCCCTGTCCTCGTACGTCCTTCATACGTGCTCAGCGGGGCTGCGATGAACGTATGTTCCAACAGGGACGAGCTCGAAAGGTTCCTCAAACTTGCAGCTGACGTCTCGAAGAAACACCCTGTCGTGGTGAGCCAGTTCATCGAGCATGCCAAGGAAGTCGAGATGGATGCCGTTGCCAAAAACGGCGAAATCGTGGCCTACGCCATCAGCGAGCACATTGAGTTTGCAGGGGTGCACTCAGGCGATGCCACGATTCAGTTCCCGCCTCAGAAACTCTATGTGGAGACGATGAGGAGGATAAAGAGGATTTCCCGCCAGATTGCAAAAGAGCTCGAGATTTCCGGTCCTTTCAACATCCAGTTCCTTGCAAGGGAAAATGAAATCAAGGTCATCGAGTGTAACCTCAGGGCTTCACGTTCATTCCCATTTGTCAGCAAAGTATTGAAAATCAACTTTATAGAACTTGCAACCCAGGTTATGCTTGGTCTTGACGTCCAGAAACCGGACCGCAATCTCTTTGACCTGGACTATGTCGGCATCAAGGCCAGCCAGTTCTCATTCAACCGTCTTCAGAAAGCTGACCCTGTACTCGGTGTGGACATGGCTTCGACAGGAGAGGTCGGATGCATCGGAGAGGACACTTCATGTGCCGTGCTCAAATCTATGCTTTCCGTAGGATACAGGATTCCGGAAAAGAACATCCTCATGTCAACTGGAAATGCAAAGCAGAAGGCGGAAACTCTTGAAGCTGCAAAACTTCTGGTTGCGAAAGGATACAGGCTGTATGCTACCGGAGGCAGCCATAAATATTTGGCAGACAACGGTGTAGAGAGTACACTGGTCTATTGGCCAAGCGAGGAGGGACAGCCTCAGGCCCTTGAGATGCTTCATGAAAGGAAGATTGACATGGTTATCAACATCCCTAAGGACCTTACGGCGGGAGAGCTGGACAATGGATACAGAATCCGTCGTGCCGCGATTGACCTCAACATACCACTTATTACCAATGCCAAGCTGGCAACGGCATTCATCACGGCATTCTGTACGATGACGCCTGATGACATTGCAATCCGCAGCTGGCAGGAATATTAGAATATTTAAGTTTTGCATTTAGCGAAACTACCATATTTAGAGACCTTTAGGTCGGCAGCAAGTCCCTTCCCCGGGGGAAGGGATTTAGGGATAGGTCCTCGTAGAAAGGGAAATGTGCGGTGGGAAGAAGTTTCGCAAGCGGCACGACCCTCAGGATCATAATAAGTTATAACTTGCGAAACTTGAGTTAGAATAGTGAACATTAATGGAAAACAACGAAGATTTTTCAAGGCTGGAAATCAGTCTGAAAGGTTGCGAAGAAAATTACAGATATTTCAGAACAAAACTAAATGACCGGACAAAGCTTCTTGTTCTGGTCAAGGCAAATGCTTACGGACATGGCGCAGTGGAGTTTGCATCGGTGATGGAAAAAGCCGGTGCAGACTACTTTGCCGTAGCTTATCCAGTGGAAGGCATGGAACTCCGCAAAGCGGGAATAAAGCTTCCTATCCTGGTTCTGACTGCCGGAACTGACTTCTTCAATGAAATCATAGACAATGACCTTGAACCAGGAATTCCAAATCTCTACACACTGAAAGCCTTCTGCAAAGTATTGGAGGACAGAGGGATAGAAGATTATCCTGTCCATATCAAGCTTGACACCGGCATGCACCGCCTGGGCTTCATGACCAGCGAACTGCAAGACTTGACATCCTTTCTGAAAAATTGCAAGTATGTTAAGGTAAGGTCCATATACTCCCACCTTGCAGCTGCCGAGGATCCGGAATCGGACGATTTCACCCTTGGACAGATTGCAATGTATAGCAACAATGCAGAGTCAATTACCTCTGTAATAGGCTATAAACCGATTTATCACATCCTTAACTCAGCCGGAATCGAACGTTTCCCGCAATATCAGTTCGACATGGTCAGACTCGGAATCGGAATTTATGGAGTAAGTGCGCTGCCGACTGTCAAATTGTCACCCGTTGCCTCGTTCAAGTGCAAGATTCTTCAGATAAAAGACCTTAAACCGTCGGATGGAACCATCGGATATGGACGTTATGGCAAGATTGCTGCTGACGGCACACGAATTGCTACCATCCCGGTCGGCTATGCAGACGGCATAGACAGGCACCTGGGCAGGGGCAGAGGTTCATTCATGCTCAACGGTCACAGAGTTCCGACCATAGGCAACATCTGTATGGATATGTGTATGCTCGACATTACCGGCATTGAAGCCAAGGTTGGCGATACTGTGACGATATTCGGAGAAGATCCCACTATCACTGAACTCGCATCAATCCTTGACACGATTCCGTACGAGATATTGACATCCGTGCCTCGCCGCATTGAACGTGTAATTGTATAATAATTTTAATTTTAAGGAAATGAACATCTGGTTAATAATGATTCTGGTGATGGTTCTGAGCTTCATAGTTCAGCAGATGCTCCAGAGCAGGTTTGACAAATATTCGAAGGTATCGCTCCCAAGCGGTATGTCAGGAGCGGAAGTAGCGCTCAAAATGCTGCATGACAATGGGATATATGATGTAAAGGTCGTTCCGACACGTGGCATGCTGACGGACAACTACAACCCGACTAACAAGACGCTCAACCTCAGCGAGAGCGTTTACGGAAGCAGAAATGTGGCGGCGGCGGCCGTTGCAGCGCACGAGTGCGGACATGCAATCCAGCACGCACAGGGATATGCTCCCCTCAGGATGAGGTCTGCCTTGGTACCGGTCGTTTCCTTCGCATCAAACATCGTACAGTGGGTGCTTCTTGCAGGAGTCATAATGATAAATACGCTTCCAAGCCTGTTATGGATTGGTATCGGTCTGTTCGCAATGACAACGCTTTTCAGTTTCATCACGCTTCCGGTAGAAATCAATGCCAGCGACAGGGCAGTTCAATGGCTGTCCGATGCAAGGATTACTGACACCGTTACCACAACTATGGCTCAGGATGCCTTGAAATGGGCTGCATATACATACGTGATTGCTGCAGTCGGTTCTCTTGCGACACTCCTATATTATATAGGTATAGCTCGTAGCCGCGACTAAGTAATCTACAGGAACAAAAAATATCAGAAACTTCTTGGAGATAGAAAAAGGATTTCATAACTTTGAACACACATTAGAAAACAGATATGAAATTCAGAACAAATAACTATTGGTGGTGGCGCTCTTACAACTCAGACAGTCGTAGGAGGCTTCAGCCGTAGTATATTGTATCAGAAAAATACTCAGGGCTCTGGCGCAACCGCGACGGAGCCTTTTCTATTTTGTTCACAAGCCTGGGAATATTCAAATTCTTTATTATATCAACCTGTAAATCACAAACAATCATGGAACCAAAAATCCCCTACAAAATCTATCTTGAGGAAAGCGAGATTCCTCAGGCATGGTATAACGTCCGCGCGGACATGAAAAACAAGCCGGCACCGCTGCTCAACCCGGGTACCCTCCAGCCGATGACAATTGACGAGCTCAAAGGCGTATTCTGCGAAGAGCTCTGCCGTCAGGAGCTTGACAACGATACAGCATACTTCCCTATCCCGGAAGAAATCCTGAATTTCTACAAGATGTACCGTCCTGCTCCGCTTGTTAGAGCTTATTTCCTTGAGAAAGCCCTCGGCACTCCGGCAAAGATTTACTATAAATTCGAAGGAAACAACACTTCCGGAAGCCACAAGCTGAACTCTGCCATAGCCCAGGCCTACTATGCCAAGAAACAAGGCCTGAAGGGTGTGACAACAGAAACTGGAGCCGGTCAATGGGGCACTGCTCTCAGCATGGCATGCTCATATTTCGGACTTGACTGTCAGGTGTTCATGGTTAAATGTTCCTATGAGCAGAAGCCGTTCAGACGCGAGGTAATGCGTACCTATGGAGCAAATGTCACTCCGTCGCCAAGTACAAAGACCGAGGTCGGCAAAAAGATTCTGGCCGAGTATCCGGACACAACGGGAAGCCTCGGATGTGCGATCTCAGAAGCAGTTGAAGCTGCAGTCACTCAGCCCGGATACCGTTATGTTCTCGGTTCCGTACTCAACCAGGTTCTTCTGCATCAGTCCATTATAGGCCTTGAGGCAAAGGCTGCACTTGACAAATACGGAATCAAGCCGGACATTATCATCGGCTGTGCAGGTGGCGGTTCGAATCTTGGTGGTCTCATTTCACCTTTCATGGGAGAAAAGCTTCGCGGAGAGGCTGACTACAGAATCATCGCCGTTGAACCGGCATCATGTCCAAGTTTCACCAGAGGAAAATATGCCTATGATTTCTGCGACACCGGTGAAATATGCCCATTGGCCAAGATGTACACCCTTGGAAGTCAATTCATGCCATCTGCCAGCCACGCCGGCGGTCTGCGCTATCATGGTATGAGTTCAATCCTCTCACAGCTTTATTATGATGGTCTGATGGAGGCAAGGTCAGTCGAGCAGACTGCAGTGTTTGAAGCTGCCGAGCTTTTCGCAAGGGTTGAAGGTACACTTCCGGCACCTGAGAGCAGCCATGCAATCCGTGCAGCAATTGACGAGGCGCTCAAATGCAAGGAAACAGGAGAGGAGAAGACTATTCTTTTCGGACTCACCGGAACCGGATATTTCGATCTCAAGGCTTACGAGCAGTTCAACGACAAGACAATGACCGATGTAATCCCTACTGACGAGCAGATTGCAGCCAGTCTTGCGAAACTGCCTAAGGTTGAGTAATCAGCAGATGTCTCGATTTTATCTCTCGAACTTTGCCTGGCATGACAGGCTGTTTGATAAGTTGTGATTTAAGTTTCGCATTTAGCGAAACTACCATATTTAGAGACCTTTAGGTCGACAGCAAGTCCCTTCCCCGGGGGAAGGGATTTAGGGATAGGTCCTCGTAGAAAGGGAAATGTGCGGTGGGAAGAAGTTTCGCAAGCGGCACAACACTCAGGAACATAATAAGTTATAACTTGCGAAACTTGAGGTTGTGATTAAAATAAAGTAGGATGATTGTCGTCCAGTTCTGAGAGCACCTTCTCAATGATGGCCTCACGGAACAGGGCGGCTTTCGTATTTACACGGAACTTGTCACAATAAGCCCTTATGGCAGCCATCTCGCTGTCATTGAAGTAGATAACTTGACGATGCCGGCGCACAAGGGATGCCTTCTGCTTTTTCAGATATTCCGGATCCACTCCAGAAGTTTTTATTTTCTTTTTCCGAGCCACCTCTGATTTATGCGTAAGAGAAATTTTTGTAAAAATTTTCCCAAAGGTAATAAATATTCATTAGAAAAGTGTACCTTTGCACAGATATGAAAAAGATAGGAAACATAATATTCGTCCGACTCTAGGAGGGGCTCTCGAAGCAATTCCCTCCCAATTGCAATTGACAATCTCGGTTTGTCTTGCCGTTAGGATTCCTATCGACCCAATTTTCATGGGACATTCCGCATTATAAAATCAACGTAAATATTCATCTATCTCACACTCGAAAAGTGTGTTGTTGTAAAGCTATGCAAATTGATGTTTTGGTGGCTGACGAGAGCCACGCAGTCTATGCAGATGAAATCTGCGAGGAAGTTTTCATTTCAGCCAGAGAAAGAGGAACCGGCATTGCGAGAAGAACGCCTGAATACATCATTGAGAAAATGAAAGCAGGAAAAGCAGTAATCGCAATCGCAGAAGATGGTTCATTTGCAGGATTTTCCTACATTGAGACCTGGGGCGGAAAGAAATATGTAGCAAATTCCGGCCTCATAGTCGCCCATAAGTTCAGAGGACTGGGCGTTGCCATGAGAATCAAGAAGAGAATTTTTCAGCTTTCACAAGAAAGGTTCCCGGATGCAAAGATTTTCAGCATAACCACAGGAGCTGCAGTGATGAAGATGAATTATACACTTGGATTCAGGCCGGTACCGTTTTCAGCCC
>CALZOR010000075.1 GCA_945827785.1 uncultured Bacteroidales bacterium
ATGGGACTGTCAAACGATGATTATCTGTACTTCAAGCAGCAGTTCGAGGCGGCAGGTGCGCTTGAAAAGATTATCTGCTTCGTGAACACTACCGAGCAGCCTCCTGTGGAGCGACTCCTGATTCCGGACATGGCGCTTTCTGCAGCAGAGTATTTTGCTGTGGAGAAAAATGAGAAAGTGCTTGTGCTTCTGACAGATATGACGCTTTATGCCGATGCCCTTTCGATTGTGTCCAACCGTATGGACCAGATTCCTTCGAAGGACTCTATGCCGGGTTCACTCTATTCAGACCTCGCAAAGATCTACGAGAAGGCAGTGCAGCTTCCTGACGGAGGTTCAATCACCATCATCGCCGTGACAACCCTCAACGACGGAGACATCACCCATGCCGTTCCGGACAACACCGGTTACATCACTGAAGGCCAGCTTTATCTGCGTGCAGACGCGGATTCCGGCAAGGTCATCATCGACCCTTTCCGTTCTCTTTCACGACTCAAACAGCTCGTACAGGGAAAACAGACCCGCAAGGACCACAGCCAGGTGATGAATGCTTCAGTACGTCTTTATTCCGATGCCCAGAATGCAAAGACCAAGCTCGAGAACGGTTTCGACCTGAGTGAGTATGACCTCAGATGTCTGGATTATGCAAAGGCCTATGCCACACGTATCCTTGCAATCGATGTCAACCTTACGCTCGACCAGATGCTTGACACTGCATGGGAGCTCTTCGGGACATATTTCACCAAGGCGGAGACCGGCATCAAACAGGAATTCATCGACCAATATTGGGTTGGTAAATAAAAATAGACAATGGCAATAAAGTTTCAATACAATAAGACATCCCTGAACAACCTCGGCAAACAGCTGAAGATGCGTCAGAAGGCACTCCCTACCCTGAAGAACAAGGAGTCTGCCCTGCGTCTTGAAGTCAGGAAAGCCAAGGAGAAATCAGAGCAGCTTATTAAGGATCTTGAAGCCGCAATGCAGAGGTACGACTATCTTGCCGCCCTTTGGAATGAATTCGACCCGGGACTGATTTCCATCACTGACGTTGACCTTGTCACTGTGAAGGTCGCCGGAGTAAAAACCCCGGATCTGAAGGATATTCATTATGAGATTCATGAGTTCAATGCTTTCGCAAAACCGGCATGGTATGCTGACGGCGTAGCAATACTCAAGGAGCTCTCAAGACTTGGAATTGAATCCGAAGTCTATATGGAGAAAAGCAGGATTCTCGACTGGCAGAGGAAGAAGACCACTCAGAAAGTGAACCTTTATGAGAAGGTGCAGATTCCTGGCTATCAGGAAGCTATAAGGAAAATCAAACGATATATGGAAGACGAGGAGAACCTCTCCAAGGCAGCTTCCAAGATCGTTAAAAGCAGACACGCTGAAGAGGAGGAGCAGGAGAATGGTTGAAAAAATGACTAAATATTCCTTCGTTCTCCTCAGCGGGGAGACTGAAGGTTTTCTGAAATGGCTTCAGGAAATTGGCATTGTGGATGTTACACGTTCGACCAAGCCTGTTGACGAGAAGTCGTCACAGATGCTTGACAAGGTTTCGCGTGTGACAAAGACTCTGTCCATCCTTGAGAAGTTAGACTACAGTGCCGACCCTGACTTCGAACTGATAAGGCAGGCGGCAGACAAGACTTGCATTGAAGGCTGCAAGGCCGTGAACACCCTGGGCGCCGTATCGCGTCTTGAGGAGCTCATGGCTGAGCTTGCTGCGGCAAGGAAGACTATGGACGATGTGGCTCCCTGGGGCGACTATGACAAGGTGGCACTTGATGCCCTTTCAGACAAGGGCTTGACTATCAGGTATTATTGTGTTCCTGTCAAGAAGTACGAACCTTCATGGGAGAATGATTATGCAATCGTTAAGGTAAGCGAGACAAGGGGCAAGGTCTATTTTGTGACCGTAGCTGCGTCTGACCAGGAGTATTCATTCCCAGCTGCGCCTTGCGAGGCTCCGAAGGTTTCTCTTGCCGAGGCTGACCGCAAGGTTGGCGATATTCTTAATGAAATCATCGTCCAGAAAGGTAAATTGCTCCATCTGAAAGAGCACTACCTCGACCACATACGCAAAGGCTATGCGCGCAAGAGTGCAGACCTTGACAGGTATCTTGCTTCGACTACGGCTCAGGATGCCGCTGAAGGCTATGTAACGGTGGTGACAGGATTTGCCCCGGCTGAAAACGAGGAGTCCCTCAAAGCCGAACTTGACGCCAAGGGTATTCTCTACATCAGCGAAGCGGCCACAGAAGAGGACAATCCGCCTATCAAGCTGAAAAACAATCGTTTCAGCAAGTTGTTTGAGTGCCTGACCGGTATGTACGGCATGCCTTCTTACGGAGAGTGGGACCCTACCCCTGTGCTTTCTATATTCTTCTTCCTGTTCTTTGCCATGTGTATGGGAGATGCCGGATACGGTATCATACTCATAATCTACGGCATACTGCAGGACAAGAAGATTATCAATATCAGCATGTTCGACGGTCTTGGCAAACTCATAACCGTGCTCGGAATATCTACAACAATCGTGGGATTCTTCCTAGGTACAGCATTCGGAGTGGACCTTTCGTCGGCAAGCTGGATGCCTGAGGCTCTGAGGAATGTGATGCTTACCGGAGATATAACCGTCGGAGGTTCAACCTATGCCCTGCAGATGGTACTTGCTCTCGGAATCGGCGTGTTCCACATCTGCCTTGCAATGGTAATCAAGGCGGTGCTTTACACCAAGCGCTTCGGATTCAAGGAGAATATCAGCACTTGGGGATGGCTCGTACTCATCCTCGGAGGCATAATAACAGCGGTGATTGCCATGCTTGGCATTCTTCCTGAACAGGCAGTCAAGATCATCGTCATCGTTCTTGGAGTGGTTTCCTGCCTCGGAATCTTCATCTTCAACAAGCCTGGAAGGAATCCGCTCATCAACATCGGAGCTGGACTCTGGGACACCTACAACATGGCAACCGGAATCCTCGGAGATGTGCTGAGCTACATCCGTCTCTATGCCCTGGGGCTTGCAGGCGGCATGCTCGGAGGTGCTTTCAACAATCTTGGCAGCATGGTACTCGGAAACGACCCGACATGGCAGTGGCTTCCTTTCGTAATCATACTTCTCTTCGGACATGTGCTCAACCTTCTGATGTCATGTCTGGGAGCATTCGTACACCCTCTGCGTCTTACTTTCGTGGAGTACTTCAAAAACAGCGGATATGAAGGTAAAGGTGTAAAATACAATCCGCTCTCAAACAATCCAATAGAACAATAACAATTTAAAAATCAAATAATTATGCTTAACACAATTCTTGGTTATCTCGGACTTGGCCTCATGCTTGGCCTTGCCGGTGTAGGTTCATCAATCGGAACAACCATTGCTGGTAATGCAGCAGAAGGCGCACTTAAAAAGAACAAGGAGAAATCGTCATCTTACATGATTCTCTCAGCCATGCCTGCAACACAGGGTCTTTACGGTTTCGTTGCCTTCCTTATGTGGATGGGCAAGGACTTCGCTGCTGATGGAGCAATGCTCTTCGGAGTAGGCATTTCTGTAGGTCTTGTCTGCCTTTTCTCAGCAATCCGTCAGGGTCAGGTCTGCGCAAACGGTATCGTTGGCATCTCGCAGGGTCACGATGTCCAGACCAACACAATGATCTATGCTGCGCTTCCTGAGTTCTATGCAATCCTTGCACTCGTGGCTGCACTTATGATCTGATAATTCTTACATTCATTACTGACAAATAATGAGAAGAGAGGGTGACCAAAAAGCGAGTTTTTAGTCACCCTCTTTCATATTTATATGGACATGACGACAGTGGCGGTATAATTTCCTATATAGCGAAAGAGAGGAGCATATTTATTTAACAATACATAGTTAACATCATGAAACGAAATCTACTACTCATCCTATCTATAATAATATGTAACAGTTATGCGGTGGCTGCACAGGAAATTATGAGAAATGGCAAGGCTGCACCGGATTATTTTTCTCTGGAAGTCAATACATTTGCTACGGCAAGCAATATCTGGTCAGCATCCTATTGGGAGAGAGGATATGCAGATAATATGCTTATTGGCTTTGACTTGAGATTTGGAGCAAGGATAAGAAAGGACTGGAGCCTGTTTCTCAAGACGGAAATCCCCTGTCTTGTTGCAGACCGATATTCATCGCAGAATGTCATCAGTAAGGCTAATCTCGGAGTCGGTGCTTCATACATAATCAATCCGGCAGACTGGAAAGTATTTCTTCAGCCAAGCATTTCCGTTTTGAGCACGGGATTCAAGAATGCCGATTCATATCTCAAGCCAGATATTGAATTCCGCATTGGTATAGACAGTCGCTTCAAGCCATATCTTGGTATTCGGGCCGAATACCTGTACTCATACAACAACACCGTCCGTCGCCATTTCCTTTATGGAATCTGCTTCGGAATCATCCTTTTGTGAGCATATCCCCGTTGCAACAACAGAACTGCTACGCAATGTTCCGGCGAAAAGCAGTGGCATAATGCCCCAGGTCCTTGTCCAACATTTTCAAAGTGTTAATGTCGTGGTTGGTATACGCCTCACAGAAACACTCACGCAGCCGACATAATTCCTTAAGCAATTCTCCTCTCCCAGGTTGATTGTATCTCCCATATTGTATGGTCAGGTCAATGAGATCCAAGCTGCGGATGAATGCTTTTTCTGCCATGTCTGACTTTCCTTTCATCAGCCATTTGCAGGACCTGCCGACTTCACTGCCGATGTTAGCCATCTGCTCCATCAGGCTGATTGATGCCCATCTGTCTGCGTCAAGATTGTTTTCAGTTATCATTGTATAAACGACTTTACTAATTTTTGAATGGCATCCCTGATTACTGCATCCTCGACATATCTGCTTCTATTGTTCTGTCTAGGCCGTATGTTAATCAGTGAATCAAATTCAATAAAATCCTCATCATAAACTTCAGGATAAAGGTTGATTCCCCATAAGTACTCCTGTTCTGAACCGTCCTCAAGCAACAACCTTTCAAGATCAGAATGCAGTTCTGCATCAAGTGCAATTTTGCCCCTGTCTATATCGACAACCCCTTTTATCATATCTCCATAGAAATGCTCCGCCAATTCAGCAAGATATTCCCTAGAAATTGTTTTTTGCAAAATTATCATACAGATTGATTTATTTTTAGAAAAATGTAGTAATAGTCATTACAAAGATACCGTTCTTTTCGAATTTTCACAATCAAAAATTTGAGATATCACCACCAATGCGACAATATATGTCAAGCGTGGCACGGAGTGCGGAATCAAGTTGAGGATTCGAGTATTTTTACTAATTTTGTCGGGTTTGCAAAATAAGCAGAATGAATAAGATTCAGCAATTTATTAAATTTGTACGTTCACTTACTGACAAAACATGACAAGAAAAATTACATTGGCCGTGGCCCTGATAATTGCCACCGTTACAACGTCCAGGGCGGATGAAGGAATGTGGCTACCGTCTCTTATCGGAAGCAGGATTGCAGACATGCAGGAGAAAGGATTCAAGCTGGATGCAGAAGACATATACAGCATCAATCAGGCATCCCTTAAGGATGCCGTCGTGCTCTTCGGAGGCGGCTGCACCGGAGAGATTGTCTCGGAGGCAGGACTGCTCCTGACCAACCACCACTGCGGATACAGGCAAATCCAAAGCCATAGCAGTGTGGAACATGACTACCTCAGAGACGGATTCTGGGCGATGAATAGGAGCGAGGAACTCCCGAATAAAGGGCTGACGGTCAAGTTTCTGGAAAGGATGGAAGATGTCACCGGCATCATCCTGAAAGGATGTGACGAGTCCAGGAATGAAGATGAGAGGACAAAACTTATTGATGAAAATTCAAAAAAAATCATAGAGCAGGCTACTGCAGAAGGAAACGGACTCAGGGCAAGTGTTGAAGCCCTGTATTATGGAAACCAGTATTACCTCTTCATATACAGGGAATATTCGGATATCAGGCTGGTGGGAGCCCCACCTTCATCAATAGGAAAATTCGGAGGAGACACGGACAACTGGATGTGGCCGCGCCACACCGGAGACTTCTCCATATTCCGAATCTATGCAGACAAGGACAATAATCCGGCACCATATTCCCCGGACAACGTTCCATATAGACCAAAGAAATTCTTCAAAATCTCGACAGGAGGGGTGCATGAGGGTGATTTTACATTCATCTACGGCTTCCCGGGCAGCACACAGGAATATATCCATTCCGAGGCTGTAAGATACATCGGCGAAGTTTCCGACCCGCAGAAAATCAAGTTGCGCACGATAAGGCTAGGAATTTTGAAAAAGCACATGGACAGCAGCCAGAAAATCCGCATCCAGTATTCATCGAAATATGCAAGCATCTCAAATGCGTGGAAAAAATGGCAGGGAGAGGAGCTTGGACTGAGGCGAAACAGGATAGTAGCTAAAAAGGCCCAATACGAGAAAAAGTTTGCTCAATGGGCTGAAGGCAGTTCATACTCAGGACTTTGCGACAGTCTGGCAAGCCTGTACAAAACCATTGAGCCATACAGATTTGCAGGAGAGCTCTACAACGAAACTGCAAGGACTGTCGAGCTTGCAAGCTATGCGAGCCGTATTTCAAGATGCTTCAGCAAGAAAGACGGCAATGTTACTTTTGACAAAGATGCAGCAGGCGAAATTGCATCAGCCTTCTTTAAGGATTACTGCCCGGACATAGACAAGGAATGCTTCATCGCAATGATGGAGGAGTTTGCCGAAAGCATTCCGGAGGACTTCATGCCTGAATACTACAAGAGAATGATTCTGAAATATGGAAGCGTTGCAGCATGGGCTGACGAAATTTTCAGCACATCGGCTTTCCTGGACGAAAATTTCATTGCTTCACTCTCGGAATGCGACATCGAAAAAGCAGAAGATGACATAATCATGGATTTCTACAATGGTTTCCTGAAATGGTACTCGAAAGAAATCCGTCCGAGCGTTGAAAGAATCAATGCAAGAATCTTCGACCTCAACAAGGAATATATGAAAGGGCAGATGGAGTATTCGGAGGCCGTCTCGGACGGGCGTGCCTTCTATCCCGATGCAAACCTGACACTCAGAGTTGCCTACGGACACGTAAAAGGCTACTCCCCTGCCGACGGAATATACTACGTCACATCGTCCACAATCAAAGGCATAATCCAGAAAGACGACCCGAACATCTTCGATTACAATATTCCTCAGTCACTCAGGGATATATATGCATCCAAAGACTATGGAAAATGGGCCGGTGAAAGTGGAGAAATCCCCGTTTGCTTCCTTGCTGACAATCACACCACCGGAGGAAATTCCGGCAGCCCTGTCATCAACTGTAACGGAGACCTTATAGGTATAAATTTCGACCGCGTCTGGGAAGGGACAATGAGTGACATTGCCTTTGACCCAGAACGCTGTCGAAACATTTCTCTCGATGTCAGATACCTGCTTTTCACAATCGAAAAGATTGGAAATGCCAGCTGGCTCTTCGACGAGATGGTATTTGTTGACTGACTCTATTTCAAGTAGGCATCCTCGACAACCTTGGCGCTTCGGCTGATGAAGTCGCTGAGAGCCTTGCCTTTAAGCATGCCGTTGGCAAGAAGCGCAAGGTCGGAAATCTGCTTGAGGA
>CALZOR010000076.1 GCA_945827785.1 uncultured Bacteroidales bacterium
CTCTTGTGCACGAGCGAGCTGAAAGTCTCCACAGGACGCAAGTTTGCATACAGGCCCAGCTGCTTGCGCATGGCCAGAAGTCCCTGCTCCGGACGCACCTTCGCTGTCGGGTCATTGTCATATTTCGGGTCACCCACCGCTCCGAAAAGCACAGCCTGGCTTTCCATGCAGGTCTTGAAAGTTTCCTCTGGGAAAGGATTGCCGCAGTGGTCGATTGCACATGCTCCGACATATCCGAAGGCATATTCAGCCTCATGGCCGAATTTGCGGCACACCGCATCCACGACCTTCACAGCCTGTTCAACAACCTCCGGCCCGATTCCGTCGCCCGGAAGCTTAGCAATTTTGAGTTTCATATCTGTTGTTGTTTTCAAAAGCCTCAATCTTGTCTTTCTGCTCAAGCAGGTAGTCGATGTCGTCAAGCGCATTCATGAGGCAGTATTTCTTATAGGAATTGATTTCGAAACTCTCCTGACGGCCAGTTGCAAGGTTGGTAATGGTCTGGGCAGGCACATCCACCCTCACCTTGGCCTGAGAGTCTGCTGCGATGGAGTCGAAGAGCTCGGAAAGGAAATCTTCGGAAACCACCACCGGAAGCACGAAGTTGTTCAGTTCGTTATTCTTGTGAATATCAGCAAAAAAGCTGGATACTACAACCCTGAAGCCATAGCCGGCGATAGCCCAGGCAGCGTGCTCCCTGCTGGAGCCGCAGCCGAAATTCTTGCCGGCAACCAGGACCTGGTGCACTCCCTCGCAAGGGGCTGCCGAGAAATCAGGCTGGTTGAAAACAAAGTCCGCCTTGGGCTTGTCCTGGGAGTCGTAACGCCAGTCCCTGAAAAGATTCTCACCGAAGAAACTCTCGTCACGGGTTGTAGCCTTGAGGAAACGGGCAGGGATAATCTGGTCTGTATCAATATTTTCCAAAGGAAGAGGCACGCATGTGCTCTCTATTATATCGAATTTCTGTTTCATACTGTCGGAATTTTTAGCAGTGACTCAAATTTCGCAAAATGCGAAACTCAGTCCATAAGAGTCCTTGGATCGGTTATGACGCCAGTGACAGCGGCAGCCGCAGCCGTAAGCGGGCTTGCAAGAAGGGTTCTTGCTCCAGGGCCCTGACGGCCTTCGAAATTGCGGTTGCTGGTCGAAACGCAGTATTTCCCGGCAGGTATCTTGTCATCATTCATGGCAAGGCAGGCCGAGCATCCCGGCTGACGGATTTCAAAGCCGGCAGCCTCGAGAATCCTGTCAAGTCCCTCTTCCCTTATCTGTCTTGAAACCTCCCATGAGCCTGGAACCAGCCATGCGGTAACTCCCTCAGCCTTATGACGTCCGGCGGCAATGGATGCGAAAGCCCTGAAATCCTCGATACGTCCGTTGGTGCAGGCACCGAGGAAAACATAGTCAATCTTCTTGCCCAGCAAGCTACTTCCGGCCTCGAAACCCATATAATCCAATGACTTGGCAAAAGAAGCAGCAGCCTCGCCGCTGAAAGAACCAGCAGAAGGAATGTTCTCATCGATTGCGATGCCCATTCCCGGATTGGTACCATAGGTAATCATCGGACATATGTCCGCAGCATCGAAGACTATTTCCTTGTCAAAGACTGCATCATCACCGCTGCGGAGAGTCTTCCAATATTCGACAGCCTTGTCCCAGTCCTCCCCTTTCGGAGCATATTCCCTGCCCTTGAGGTAGTCGAAGGTGGTCTGGTCCGGAGCAATGAAGCCTCCGCGTGCCCCCATTTCAATTGAAAGGTTGCACAAGGTCAGACGTCCCTCCATCGACAGGCTGCGAACTGCACTTCCGGCATATTCCACGAAATAACCGGTAGCTCCCGAAGTGGTGATGTTCTTCATTATATACAGGGCCACGTCCTTTGCGGTCACTCCCTTTCCAAGCTGGCCTTCAACGCTGATTCTCATGGACTTAGGTTTCTGCTGAAGTATGCACTGCGACGCCATCACCATCTCGACCTCACTGGTTCCGATACCGAAGGCCACCGCACCCATGGCCCCATGGGTGGAGGTGTGGGAATCCCCGCAGACGATGGTCATTCCCGGGAGGGACAGTCCCCTCTCCGGGCCGACGACGTGGATGATACCGTTGCGAGGGTCCATCATCCCGAAATGCTTCAGCCCGAACTCCTCGGCATTCGCCTTCAGAGTCTCGACCTGACGGCGGGAAACCGGGTCTTCGATTTCCTTGTCCTGGTCGTGGGTAGGGGTGTTGTGGTCCGGCATGCAGAAAATCCGTTCCGGACGCAAAGGGCTGATTCCCCTGCCGCGAAGGCCGTCAAATGCCTGAGGGCTAGTCACTTCGTGGCAGTAGAGTCTGTCGATATAGAGCTGGACTGGACCGTCGTCGATTGTGTTCACGACATGCGAGTCCCAGATTTTATCAAATAATGTGTTCATTGTCTTTTGTTAAGTTCGTTTCAACCAATGTCATCCCCGGTTCAGGAATTATCAGAGGCTGTGGGATTTGTTCACACAGTCCACATAAGCCTCGATGGAAGCCGTTACAATGTCGGTGCTTGAGCCGAAGCCATAGAGGATATGTCCCTCATGCTCAGCCTGCATGTGTACCTTGCAGCAGTCGTCAGAGCCGCCTGTAATACCCTGGATAGTGAACTCCTTGATGGTGATTTTCCTGCGGATAACCTGACGAAGGGCATTGATTGCAGCATCAACCGGACCGTTTCCTGTTGCGGCAGCTTCGAATTTCTCACCTGCAATGTCGATCCCGACCGAAGCCACAGGCTTCATTCCTATGCCGCTGGTAGCCTGGAGCCAGTCCACCTTGACAACCTGCTCGTGTGAACGGTCGGCTCCGGCAAGCATCAGCACGTCGTCGTCACAAATCTCCTTCTTTTTGTCGGCAAGACGCAGGAAATCCTGATATATCTTGTCGAGTTTCTCAGGGGTGAGCTTCACGCCGAGGCTTTCAAGACGGTATTTGAGGGCAGCCCTTCCGCTTCTGGCCGTAAGCACGATGGAATTGGTGTCGAGTCCTATGTCCTTAGGGTCGATGATTTCATAAGTCGAGACATTCTTGAGAACGCCGTCCTGATGGATTCCCGAAGAGTGAGCAAAGGCATTTCGTCCCACAATTGCCTTGTTCGGCTGCACCGGCATGTTCATCAGGTTGGAAACCATACGGCTCAGAGGATAAATCTTCGTCGTATTGATATTTGTCTGAAGATCAATGTCATTATGCGACTTTATTATCATCGCTATCTCTTCGAGGGAGGTGTTTCCCGCCCTTTCGCCGACTCCGTTGATGGTAACTTCGCACTGGCGTGCTCCGTTGATGAGTCCGGACATCGTGTTGGCCGTCGCCATTCCCAGGTCGTTGTGACAATGGGTCGAGATGATGGCCTTGTCGATATTGCTGACGTTGTCGCAGAGATATTTGATCTTGGCTCCATATTCCGAAGGAAGGCAGTAGCCGGTGGTATCGGGAATGTTGATGACCGTTGCACCAGCTGCAATCACAGCCTCCACGACTCTTGCAAGGTACTCATTATCAGTCCTTCCGGCATCTTCGGCATAGAACTCTACCTCATCCACGAAGTTGCGGGCATATTTCACGGCCTTGACGGCACGCTCGATGATTTCCTCACGAGTCGAATTGAACTTGTAGCGGATGTGCGAATCCGAAGTGCCGATTCCGGTGTGGATTCTCTTGTGCTTTGCAAATTTAAGAGCCTCGACAGCGACATCGATGTCCTTCTCCACAGCCCTTGTCAGGGCGCAGATTGTCGGCCAGGTCACAGCCTTGGAAATCTCAATCACAGAATTGAAATCCCCGGGGCTTGAAACCGGAAAACCGGCCTCGATTACATCCACTCCAAGAGATTCAAGTGCCTTTGCCACCTGAATTTTTTCAACTGTATTCAGCTGACATCCAGGCACTTGTTCACCATCCCTAAGGGTTGTATCAAAAATATAGACTCTATTTTTGTCCATAAGGGAAATTATTTGTTATTTTCAGGGCGGAGCTGACGTACAGTCTCGGCTGTTCTCCACATCTCGCTGTCATGGAGCACTTTGAGTTCCTTCTCAAGACCCTCGCGGTAGTCAGGTTTAGAGTTGGAGTCGATTGAAATCTGAGCCTCTTTACCGCTCTTCACGCTCTCATAAAGGTCCTTAACAACCGGTTTGATTGCATCGTGGAAACGTGGATACCAGTCGAGTGCACCTCTCTGAGCAGTTGTAGAGCAGTTTGCATACATCCAGTCCATACCTTTGTTTGCAAAAAGCGGCATGAGTGACTGAGTGAGCTCCTCAACGGTCTCGTTGAATGCCTCAGAAGGAGTGTGTCCGTTCTCGCGGAGAACTTCGTACTGTGCCTGGAGAAGTCCCTGGATTGCACCCATGAGGGATCCGCGCTCGCCTGTAAGGTCTGAAACAGCCTCACGCTGGAAGGTTGTCTCGAAGAGGTAACCTGATCCGATACCGATACCGAGAGCAAGTGTGCGCTCCTGAGCTTTTCCTGTAACATCCTGATATACAGCGAATGAAGCGTTGATTCCCCTGCCCTCGAGGAAGAGAGAGCGGACAGTTGTACCTGAACCCTTAGGGGCAACCATGATTACGTCAACGTCTGCAGGAGGAACGCAGCCTGTGCGGTCGCTCCAGGTGATTGCAAAGCCGTGTGAGAAATAAAGGGCCTTGCCAGGGGTAAGATATGGTTTGATCTTAGGCCATACAGACATCACAGCCGCATCAGAAAGCAGGCACATGATGATGGTACCTTTTTCACAAGCCTCCTCGATTCCGAAAAGAGTCTCACCCGGAACCCATCCGTCAGCAACTGCCTTGTCATAGGTCTTTCCAGGACGCTGTCCGACGATTACATTGAATCCGTTGTCACGAAGGTTAAGTCCCTGACCAGGGCCCTGAACGCCGTAACCGATCACTGCAATTGTTTCATTCTTAAGAACTTCCTGTGCTTTTGCGAGTGTAAACTCTTCGCGGGTGACGACTGTCTCCTCAACACCGCCGAAATTGATTCTTGCCATAATTTTAAAGTTTTTATAAGTTATTATTCATTTTCTTTCTGTCTGTCCTGGAGGAATTTCTGCAAGGGTTCCTGCCTTTCCCTCGATATTGCCACGCGGCCCGAACGCTGGAACTGCATCACTCCGTAACGTCCCAGCACTTCATAGAGCTGCTGTGTCTGTCCGGTGGTCCCTACCTTTGAGATCACGGCGAAAGATTTGTTGATCTCGATAATCTTCGCCGAATAGTGCTGGAGGATTTCCTCGATGTCGCCGGCCTGGAGGATGGCCTCGGTCGGGACTTTGTAGAGGGCGAGTTCGCGATAGACAATCTCCTCATCCTCATAGAGGAATACCCTCACCACATCGACTCTCTTTTCCAGCTGCTGCACTGCCTCATGCACCTTTTTCTCGACCCCCTCAGCCACGATGGTAATGGTATGGATACCATCAATTGCCGATGCTCCTGCCGACATGCTCCAGATATTGAGGCTACGCCTGGTGAAAATGTTTGCCACCTGAGTGAGCAGTCCAATCTGATTCTCTGAATATATTACTACCGTATAACGTTTCATACAAAATTCCTTTAATTCATTTCAAACCACTCATTTTCAGAGAGCAGGATATGGTCGATGCCATTTCCCGGAGGAATCATAGGCATCACGTTGCCTTCCTCATCAACCCTCACGTCGAGGATGTAAGGTCTGTCGTCGGCAAGCATCCTGGTGACTGCTGCATCGAGTTCTTCCCTTGTTCTGACCACCTCGGCATCAATGCCATAGGCCTTTGCAATCATCATGTAGTCCGGGTTTATCATCTTTGTCGCAGAGTACCTGCCGCCATAGAACATTTCCTGCCACTGACGGACATTTCCGAGCCAGTTATTGTTCAATATCACCACTTTGACACCGATGTTCTCCTGCATTATCACTCCCAGTTCCTCCATTGTCATCTGGAAACCACCGTCGCCGCAGAACATGCAGACACGTTTTTCAGGAGCGGCAACTTTGGCACCGATTGCAGCCGGAAGACCGAATCCCATTGTTCCAAGACCGCCTGAAGTGATGAAGTTTGCAGTTCCGTCGAAGCGGGAATAGCGGGCTGCCATCATCTGGTTCTGTCCGACGTCGGTCACGACAATCGCCCTGGCTCCAGCCATATCAGCAACCTTGTTCACAACCTCTCCCATTTTGATGTTTCCGGAACAAGGATGGATTTCCTTCTCGACAACCCTTTCCTGCTCCACCTTACTGCATGCATCGAAGCCAGCCTTCCATGCGCTTCTGTCCTTATATTCTATAAGTCCTGTCAATGCTTCGAGGGCTTTTGCGGCATCTGCAACGATACCTACGTCCGGACGGATAATTTTTCCGATTTCAGATGCATCTATATCTATATGAATGACTTTCGCATCTTTTGCATAGGTCGAGACCGTTCCTGTAACCCTGTTGTCGAACCTCATTCCGACTGAAATCAGCAGGTCGCATCTGTTGGTCATGATATTCGGACCTATGTTTCCATGCATTCCTATCATTCCGGCAAAAAGAGGGAAATCCGATGGAAGGGCACCCAGACCGAGCAAGGTGCATCCTGCAGGAATGTTACCTTTTTCGAGGAAGGCCGCAAGCTGTTTCTGAGCCCCGCTCAGGAGGATTCCCTGACCGAAGACTACAAACGGACGCTCGGCCTCATTGATCATCTGAGCGGCACGGCGAATCTTTGCATTGTCAAGCGGCTGCTCCGGGATATAGCTTCTGATGAAATTGCATTTCTCGTATTTGAATTCTATCAGTCCGTCCTGTGCATCCTTCGTAAAATCCAGTACCACAGGGCCTTTCCTTCCGGTATTGGCGATATGGAAGGCTCTTGCAACCGCCCAGGCCACATCTTCAGCACGACGTATCTGGTAGTTCCATTTTGTAATCGGGCTTGTAAGGCCGATGATATCAGCTTCCTGAAAGGCATCAGTTCCAAGAGCACTCACCGCAACCTGTCCGGTTATGACCACCAGCGGAGTGGAGTCCGTCATTGCATCCGTGATTCCCGAAATAAGGTTGGTTGCTCCCGGGCCTGAAGTCACAACAACCACTCCTGCCTTGCCTTTTACCCTTGCATAGCCCTGAGCTGCATGGATTGCACCCTGCTCGTGGCGTACCAGAATGTGCCTGAGAGAATCTTTATAGTCGAAAAGCTTGTCATAAAATTTCATGATCTGACCTCCCGGATATCCGAAGATTGTATCAACTCCCTCTGCAACAAGGGATTTGAGAATGGCTTCGGACCCGGTAATCTGCTCTCCGATTCCTGTCTGGTTTGTATTGTTGTCCATAAATAGTGTATTTAAGTTTCGCATTTGCGAAACTACCGAATTTTGAGACCTTTAGGTCGATAGTAAGTCCCTTCCCCGGGGGAAGGGATACGGGATGGGTCCTCGTTAACAGGGAAATGTGCGTGGG
>CALZOR010000077.1 GCA_945827785.1 uncultured Bacteroidales bacterium
GCTTTCATTCGGAATGGATGTTACCAAGTATAATATTGAACCTAAGAAAAAGAACTTTTAAACAATATGAGGCACAATAAAGCTATCAACCACCTTGGACGCAAGAGTGGTCATCGCAAAGCTCTCCTCGCCAACATGGCTACCTCTCTCATTCTCCACAAGAGAATCCAGACTACTGTAGCCAAGGCTAAGGCTCTGCAGGTTTATATTGAACCGCTCGTTACAAAGTCTAAAGACGACTCGACAAATTCACGCCGTGTTGTTTTCAGCTACCTCAAGAACAAAGAGGCTGTAACTGAGCTTTTCCGTACAATCGCTCCTAAGATTGCTGAGCGTCCGGGCGGATATACCCGCGTACTGAAGACTGGTTTCCGTCAGGGTGACGGTGCTGACATGGCTCTTATCGAGTTCGTTGACTTCAACGAGGCAGCTCTTGCTTCTGCTCCTAAGGCAGCTAAGAAGACTACCCGTCGCAGCTCAAAGAAAGCCGCTGAGGCTGCACCTGCAGCTGAGGCTCCTGCAGCAGAGTAATCAACGCAGATATGGGCTGTACGGCCCAATAATAAACCTCCGGCCTGAAAGGGTCGGAGGTTTTTTAGATCTCTCCATTCGCATCGCTCAGTCAGGATGACTGAGCGATGCGCTCTACTATAGGTTGTCCTTCTCGATGTCTTTGAAGTATCTGTAGGTGTTGACCTTGAGCTCACCGACAGCGAGCTCGTCAGCGACGATGATTCCGTGAGGATGGTTCTGAAGGGCAGAGAGCGTGCAGGTGTGTGAGTATGCGCCTTCGATTGCGTTCTTAAGTGCGGTTGCCTTCTTGTGACCGAAGGCGAGAACGAGCACTTCCTTTGCATCCATGACTGTTCCGACTCCGACGGTCAGCGCAGTTGTAGGCACCTTGCTGATGTCTCCGTCAAAGAAGCGTGAGTTTACAAGAATCGTGTCATAGGTAAGGCTCTTCACCCTTGTGCGGGAAACTAGGGATGAGAACGGCTCGTTGAATGCCAGGTGTCCGTCTTCTCCGACTCCTCCCATGAAAAGGTCGATTCCGCCGGCAGCCTGGATTTTGGCTTCATAATTTGCACACTCGGCTGCGAGGTCGGGAGCGTTTCCGTTTAGGATGTTTATGTTCTCCTTCGGAACATCTACATGGTCGAAGAAGTTCCTTGCCATGAATGAGTGGTAGCTTTCAGGATGCTCTTCCGGAAGTCCTACGTATTCGTCCATATTGAATGTAATGACATTCTTGAATGAAACTTCACCTGCCTGATACATGCGGATGAGCTCCTTGTATGTGCCCACCGGAGTACCGCCTGTAGGGAGTCCGAGTACGAATGGCTTGTCTGTGACGGCAGCCTTTGCCTTGATTCTTGATACGATATATCTGGCAGCCCATTTTGAGCCATCCTGAGAGTTTTGTTCAATGATAAGTCTCATAAAAATATTTTAGAAAAGTTTAACAAATACTTCAATTGCCTGGTATTCCGCCATGCCGAGTTCGTCATAGAGACGGGCTGTGTTCTGAGTCCTTTCTTCGGCTCTCTGCCAGAACTCACGCGGGTCTTCACCCGGGAACGGAACGATATCCTTCTGTGAGAGGTGACGGTAGATTGCGTGGCGTTTCTTGATTACCTCGTCCGGGCTGAGCGGAACTGCCATATCGACTTTTCCGAGCTCCCATTCCATCCATGCGCCGCGGTACAGCCATACATGGCATTCCTTGAGCCATGCTTCGTTCTTGAGCTGGTTGATGGCTTCAAGAACGGCCTCCGTGCAGACTCTGTGTGTGCCATGAGGGTCGGCAAGGTCTCCGGCAAGGTATATCTGGTGAGGCTGAACTTTCTGAAGCAGATCCTTGATTATGTCGATGTCGGCCTGTGTGCGCTCCCCTTTTTTGATGCCTCCGGTTTCATAGAACGGAAGGTTCAGGAAGTGGGTGTTGGTCGTGTCGTTAAGACCGAATGAGCGTACCGCACTCTTTGCTTCGCTGCGGCGGATTGCGCCTTTGAGTTCGAGAAGGGCACGCGGCTCAGGCTGGCCAGGCTTCTTTGAGGCAATGATTTCCTTAACCTCATCAAATCTGTCGCCGAATCCGAGTTCACGTGCGGCATCCATGTGCTGGAGAACCACGTCGTCATGGACCGCAACGTTTCCGGAAGTCTCATAGGCCACATGGACGTCGTGTCCCTGCTCCACAAGGCGGATGAAAGTTCCTCCCATAGAAATCACGTCATCGTCCGGGTGAGGGGAGAAGATGCAGACCCTCTTAGGGAATGGAGAAGAAGGGACGGGTCTTGTGCTGTCATCGGCGTTCGGTTTTCCGCCCGGCCATCCGGAAATAGTGTGCTGGAAGTCGTTGAAAACATTGATGTTGATCTGGTCGTAAGGGCCATGCTTTTCAAGCAGTTCTCCGAGTCCATTTGAGAGATAGTCCCCCTGGGTGAGCTTGAGAATAGGTTTGTGAACCTGCTCGCACAGCCATACTACGGCTTTCCTGATGAATTTTGGAGTCCATTCGCAAGGGCCTACGAGCCACGGAGCCACGTTTCTGGTAAGCTGGGCAGCAGAGTTGTCGTCCACATAGAATGAGATGTTCCCGTGTCTCTGCAGAAGGGAAGCCGGGCATGCCGGGTCCATCTTGTCCTCGGCAATGTTCTTTACAACCTGTGCCTTGTCCTCGCCCCAAGCTATGAGGTATATTTTCTTTGCACTCATCATTGTGGATATGCCCATCGCTATTGCGCTGTGAGGAGTCATGTCCACATTTCCGGCGAAATTCTTCGCCTGTCTCTTCCTTGAACTGTAGGAAAGGAGAACCGTTCTGGTGCGGCTCTGCTCTGAAGCTCCGGCTTCGTTGAATCCAATCTGTCCTTTTTCTCCGACTCCCATGACGAGGAGGTCGAGATTTGAAGCCATCGCATCGTATCTGGCACAGAAATCCGAAACATAGGCACTGTCATATTCCTTGTCGAGTTTCGGGATATGGACATTTTCCGGTTTGATGTCAATCTTGCTGACAAGGTCCTCATAGAGCCGTCTGTTGCGGCTGTGGCCGTCGGCAGGTGCCGGATAATACTCGTCGATGCTGTAGATTTCTACACGTTTGAAAGAAACTTTTCCTTCCTCGTACCTTTTGACAAGCTCCTTGTAGAGAGTCACCGGAGAGGAACCCGTAGTGAGTCCAAGGCGGAAAATCCCGTCACAAGCATTGATGGATGAGACGATTTTCTCAGCAAGAGTTTCACTTGCATATTCCTCATCTTCGAAGATATGCGCAGGAATCCTCTCAAAAGTGTGTTTGATGCCATTAGGAAGACCGGCCTCGATGAGACCACCGTCTTTCGGCAGAGTAAACTTCTTCATGTATTTATGTTTTATAGTTTCATTAATAACATCATACAAAGATAACAACTTTATCCAAATTTGTGTGTACGGTAACGGAATATTTGAACAAAAATCTGCCCAATATAAAAATGAAAAACATTGAAAAAATATAGGATAAAAACGAAAAATATTAAAATATTAATAATATATTTGCAGTACTAATTAAAATTGATGACACTATGACTAGCCTATTTTATTTTGTTCCTGCAGCAGCGGTGATTGCGCTGTTCTTTGCATGGTTCTTCTTCCGGCAGATGATGAAGGAAAGCGAGGGAACCGTGACAATGAAGGAAATTGCCAGGTTCGTAAGAGAAGGAGCTATGGCTTATTTGAAACAGCAGTACAAGGTCGTGACAATTGTGTTCATTGTGCTAGCTGTTTTTTTTGCCGTTCTTGCATACGTTTTCCATGTGCAGAATCCTTGGGTTCCGTTTGCATTCCTTACCGGTGGATTCTTCTCAGGTCTGGCCGGATTCATCGGCATGAAAACAGCAACTTATGCTTCAGCCAGGACTGCAAACGCTGCAATGCGTTCGCTTGACAGCGGCCTCAAGGTGGCATTCCGTTCAGGAGCCGTGATGGGACTTACCGTTGTGGGCCTCGGACTGCTTGATATTGCAATCTGGTGGTTCATTCTTTCGGGCTTCTATCCGACTACCGATCCTCAGAACCTAGTTATCATCACCACGACGATGCTTACTTTCGGAATGGGAGCCTCTACACAGGCACTCTTTGCACGTGTCGGCGGAGGTATATATACCAAGGCAGCCGATGTAGGAGCCGACCTGGTTGGAAAAGTTGAGGCAGGAATTCCTGAAGATGACCCTCGCAACCCTGCAACCATTGCAGACAATGTTGGTGACAACGTGGGTGACGTGGCCGGAATGGGAGCTGACCTGTATGAGTCATACTGCGGTTCCATCCTTGCAACCTGCGCCCTTGGAGCATCGGCGTTCTATGTTAATGGAACAGAATTCCAGATGAAGGCAATTTTTGCTCCGATGCTCATAGCTGCAGTTGGCGTAATCCTCTCAATTTTAGGAATATATGCTGTCAGGACTAAAGAGGGAGCAGGCATGAAGCAGCTTCTGAAGTCTTTGAGCGTGGGTACAAATCTCAGCTCTGTCCTGATTGCTGGTGCAACTTTCGGAATCATGTACCTTCTCGGTATGGAGAACTGGTGGCAGATTTCGCTTTCAGTCGTTGTCGGCCTTCTGGCAGGAGTAATCATTGGCCAGGCAACAGAGTACTACACTTCACACTCATACCGTCCTACCCAGAAACTGGCTGAAAGCGCCCAGACCGGCCCTGCAACAGTCATCATCTCAGGCGTCGGCCTCGGTATGCTTTCAACGGCCATTCCTGTAATTACCATTGCAGTAGCCATCCTTCTTTCTTTCTTCTGTGCCAACGGATTCGACATGTCTTTCTCTGCCCAGAGCCTCAGCATGGGTCTTTATGGAATCGGAATTGCTGCAGTCGGCATGCTCTCAACCCTCGGAATAACCCTCGCAACCGATGCTTATGGCCCGATTGCAGACAATGCCGGCGGAAATGCCCAGATGAGCGAACTCGATCCTGAGGTCCGCAAGCGTACCGATGTCCTCGATGCTCTCGGAAACACCACGGCAGCAACAGGCAAAGGCTTTGCAATCGGTTCGGCTGCCCTCACAGGCCTCGCCCTTCTTGCTTCTTATATAGAGGAGATTAAAATCGGCCTCGGCCATATCGGCAAGCAGATTGTATCCGTTTCAGGCGATCTTATCGATGCTGCGAATGCAACCATTCCTGACATCATGGCCTACTATCATGTGGATTTGATGAACCCGACCGTTCTGGTGGGCGTATTCATCGGTGCAATGATGTCCTTCCTTTTCTGCGGACTCACTATGAACGCAGTCGGCAGGGCAGCTCAGAGCATGGTGACTGAGGTTCGCCGCCAGTTCCGCGAAATCAAGGGCATACTTACCCGTGAGGCTACACCTGATTATGCAAGATGCGTTGAAATCTCGACCAAGGGCGCTCAGAAAGAGATGCTTGTACCGGCTCTGATTGCAATCATCGTCCCTGTAATAGTCGGCCTGGTACTCGGCGTTGCCGGCGTAATGGGACTTCTTATCGGAGGTCTTGGCAGCGGCTTCGTCCTTGCAGTCTTCATGGCCAACTCGGGCGGCGCATGGGACAATGCCAAGAAATATGTCGAGGAAGGCAATCTCGGCGGAAAGAACTCCGAAGCTCACAAGGCAACTGTAACAGGCGACACCGTCGGAGACCCATTCAAAGACACCTCCGGCCCATCCCTGAACATCCTCATCAAGCTCATGAGCATGGTTTCAATCGTGATGGCAGGCCTAACCGTCTGGATTCACTGACATAGCTGACGCATCCGCGTCACAACACGACTTCAATGGCCGATTTTCTTTGTTCAACCGGGAAAATCGGTCTTTTGTATTTACCTGTGTCCTGATGCTCATGCTATGCTTGTATATGTACTTGGCCCGGATTTCGCAATTGCAAAAGAATGATTATCTTTGCAGGTTATAATTTTTAACGGTTTTGCCGGGCAAAACTTGAGTCAGGATTTATGAAAGAAGACAATATAATTGAAGAACTTGCGGAAAAGGAGTATGAACACGGCTTTGTTACAGACGTGGAGCAAGAGTTCATACCGAAGGGCCTGAATGAGGACATCATCAGGCTGATTTCCGCCAAGAAAAACGAACCGGAGTGGCTCCTGGAGTTCAGGCTGAACGCCTTCAGAAGGTGGCAGAAGATGGAGGTGCCGAAATGGGCTCATCTGGACATTCCTGAGATTGATTTTCAGGACATCATATATTATGCAGCTCCGAAAAAGGACGGAGACCGTCCGAAGGAAATCGATCCCGAGCTTGAAAAGACGTTTGACAAACTCGGTATTCCGATTGGAGAGAGGGCGGCACTTGCGGGAGTTGCCGTGGATGCCGTATTCGATTCAGTATCAGTGACTACAACCTTCCGTGCAGCGCTGGCAGAAAAAGGCATAATTTTCTGCTCATTTTCAGAGGCGGTGCAGGAGCATCCGGACCTTGTGCGGAAATATCTGGCAACCGTTGTTCCGGCCGGCGACAATTTCTATTCAGCGCTGAATTCAGCCGTTTTCAGCGACGGGTCATTCTGCTACATACCGAAAGGGGTGCGCTGCCCGATGGAACTTTCCAGCTATTTCCGTATCAACGCCAAGGGAACTGGCCAGTTTGAAAGGACGCTCATCATAGCGGACGAGGGCTCCTATGTCAGCTATATGGAAGGATGTACGGCTCCTATGCGTGACGAGAACCAGCTTCATGCCGCAGTCGTGGAAATCATCGTAGAGAAAGATGCCGAGGTGAAATATTCAACCGTCCAGAACTGGTATCCGGGTGATGCACAGGGACGGGGAGGAATCTTCAACTTCGTGACCAAGAGGGGAATATGCAAGGGCAGCGGAAGCCATCTGTCATGGACACAGGTGGAAACAGGATCGGCCATAACATGGAAATATCCTTCAACCATCCTCAAGGGCGACAATTCATCATCGGAGTTCTACTCTGTGGCAGTCACCAACAACTTCCAGCAGGCGGACACCGGCACCAAGATGATACACATCGGAAAGAATACCCGCAGCCGCATCATAAGCAAGGGAATATCGGCAGGCCGCAGCCAGAACAGCTACAGGGGCCTTGTCAAGATGCTCCCCGGAGCAGACAATGCCCGCAACTACTCCCAGTGCGACAGCCTTCTGATTGGCGACAAGTGCGGAGCGCATACTTTCCCTTATATTGAAAATGCAAACAAGTCCGCAGTCGTGGAGCATGAGGCCACCACCTCTAAAATCAGCGAGGACCAGCTCTTCTACTGCAACCAGAGGGGAATAGCTCCGGAGGAGGCCGTCGGACTGATTGTGAACGGTTATGCCCGCGAGGTGCTGTCGAAACTGCCAATGGAGTTTGCCGTCGAGGCGCAGAAACTCCTGCAGGTTTCCCTTGAAGGCTCCGTCGGATGATGACATACGGAACCATTGTCATCC
>CALZOR010000078.1 GCA_945827785.1 uncultured Bacteroidales bacterium
TTTTGTGGAGATATCCTTCGACCCCCAGTCGCTTCGCGACAGCCCCCAGGGGCATGCCGCTGTCGTCTTCGCCGCCATCGGGCATCTCCGTCCTCCGTTTTCGATGAAAACTCCGTTCCTCCGATGCGCGGCTGCAGCCGCTTTTGCTGTCCTTCGGGCGTCTTTTTTTTGTGGAGATTCCCCTCACCCCCAGTCGCTTCGCGACAGCCCCCAGGGGCATGCCGCTGTCGTCTTCGACGCCATCGGGCATCTCCGTCCTCCGTTTTCGATGAAAACTCCGTTCCTCCGATGCGCGGCTGCAGCCGCTTTTGCTGTCCTTCGGGCGTCTTTTTTTGTGGAGATATCCTTCGACCCCCAGTCGCTATGCGACAGCCCCCAGGGGCATGCCGCTGTCGTCTTCGCCGCCATCGGGCATCTCCCTCCTCCGTTTTCCTCTCGTGCAAATCATCGAGCATGCAGATTGGCCCTACAGTGGCTTAGAATGGCATTTCTCCTGCTCGATGAGGTCAAAATGGCGGCATCGAGCAAGCTTATCGGCCCTACAGCCCCCTGGAACGCCACTTGCCCTGCTCGATGAATTGCACGAAGAACGATTTGCACGAAGAACTATTCGCACGAGGGATGACGCGGAGGAAGGCTCAAGAGAGAAACGCTGTTGAGTTTGATTTGTAATTCGTCCGGGAAAAGACTGACTTTCCGGACAAATTGGGCAAAAACGAAGATTCGTCCGTGTAAAGGCTGATTTCTCGGACAAAGCCCCGGGACTGTATAATCACTGCAGCTTTGAATTCGATTCTTGCCATACAGCAGGGCTTTGCCTTCAAATGAAAAGTATTAAATTTGCCTGAAAATGCAGCCACAAATGGGAGAGTCAGGAAATATTTTGAAAACCAGAATGATGCAGCAGGCCAACCCGCTTCAGGTGGAAGGTCTGTCGCGCTTTTTCAAGACCGGGAAGGGGCAGTATGGAGAGGGTGACCTCTTCCTTGGCATCAAGGTGCCCGTAACGAGGGCTATTGTGAAAGAGTGCTGGACAGATGTTTCTTTCTCCGGTCTGGAGGAATGTATAACCTCTCCTTATCATGAAATCAGGCTGGCTGCCCTGCTGTGCCTTGTCCGTATCTTCAAATCTGCCAGAAAGGATAATGCCCTGAGGCAGGAATGCATCGATTTCTACCTCTCCCATACGGCAAACATCAATAACTGGGATCTCGTGGACCTGAGCTGTTACGAACTTCTCGGAGCTTGGCTTGTTGACAAGGACAGGTCGCTTCTGCATGAACTTGCGCAGAACGGTAAGACTATATGGGAGCAGCGCATCGGAATCGTGAGCACGATGGCCTTCATCCGCAGGGGAGAACTGAATGAGTGCTTTGAAATCTCCGACATAATGCTGGCAAAGGAAGGGAAAATGCATGACCTGCTCCAGAAAGCCTGCGGATGGTTGCTCCGGGAAGCCGGGAAACGGGATTTGAACCGCCTTGTCAGCTATCTGCAACAAAGATGGGACAGAATTCCGGCCACCATGCGCCGCTATGCCTGCGAAAAGCTTGATGAAGAGACAATTCAATCCCTCAGGCAAAGGAATGTCCTCATTCGCAAATCAACCAACGAAGATATTGAACGGATGATGGAGATATTTGCCCATGCACGCAAGTTTATGGCATCTACTAGTAATCCGGACCAATGGGCGGAAAATTATCCCGGCAGGGAGCTTCTGCTGCATGATATCGAAAAATCCGACAGTTTTGTGATGCTTCAGGATGGCAGGATAATCGCAACCTTTGTACTCCGCTCGGGCGATGATCCGACATACAAAGTCATTTATGACGGAGCCTGGCAGGACGACGGCCCGTATGCCACCATACACCGAATCGCAAGCGACGGCAGCCGTAATGGCATCCTGCATCTGGCTGTCCAGTTTGCGTTGAAGAAATACAGGTCAATCCGCATCGACACCCACCGCGACAACAGAGTCATGCGCACCGCCATCCTTCGCGAAGGTTTCCGCTACTGCGGCATCATCAATTGCTGGAACGGCACCGAACGCCTCGCATACCAGTACAGCGCCCACTAATCAATCCGACTATTGCCGGGCAGTCCGGAACATCCCTCTTTCTGATGAAAGCAATAGGCATTTGAATCTTTTTTTGAGGCGTGGATGTGGAGGGTGTGATGAATTTTTGTATCTTTGGAGTCTTGAACTAAATAAACTAAAGCTGATGAGCAATCTTAATACTTGTTTCGGCGGACTCGAACTGAAGTCTCCCGTAATCGTCGGAAGCAATGGCCAGACCGCTTCTATTGACAAAATCGTTGAATTTGAAAAGGCCGGTGCCGGCGCCGTTGTTCTCAAGTCGCTCTTTGAGGAGAGCATTGCACGGGAAATTGCAGCCAATATGACCGACGAGCATCCGGAGGCTTATGACTATATTTCCGGCTATCTTTCAGAGAAGGTCGTCAGTGATTATCTTGACCTGATTTCGGCAGCAAAGGCTAAGTGTTCAATTCCGGTGATTGCTTCAATCGCCTGCCACACTGACGGAAAATGGGAGGAGTTTGCAAAGCGTATCGAGGAAGCAGGTGCAGATGCTCTTGAGCTCAATGTCATGAGTCTCAGTACTTCACGCAACTATGTACCCGGCACATTCGAGAAACTGCATGAGGACATCGTTTCAAATGTAAAGGCTCTTGTGAACATTCCGATAATCGTCAAGCTCGGAGCCAATATTTCCAATCCGGTGGCTCTCTGCAATAATCTTTATGCAAAAGGAGCTTCGGCTGTAGTACTCTTCAACCGTTTCTATCCGACTGACATAGACATAGACAAGCTTGCATTCACAACCGGCAATCCATTCACTACTTCAGCAGACCTGTCCCAGTCAATCCGCTGGGCTGGAATCATTTCTGCTGCCATCCCTCAGCTTCCGATAGCGGTGTCCGGAGGAGTGGACTCGTTCAAGGGCGTTGTGAAATCAATTCTGAGCGGAGCCTCAGCCGTGGAGGTCGCAAGTTCAATTATCAAGGAAGGCGCAAATTGGATAACCGAAGCCAATGCGGGCATTCAGGCATGGCTTGAAAGCAAGGGCTATGAAGCAATCAAGGATTGCCGCGGCCTTTTGAATGCTTCAGATCCGGAAAATGCGGAGAAACTCCTTCGTACCCAGTTCCTGAAATATTTCAGTGAAGTTCACTGACGCCTCTCATAATGGAATTGTTACAGGGGATGTCGAGACATTTGCTGACATCCCCTGTTTTTTGCAGCATTTATATGAATTCGGAGCAGATTTTCAGAATGTCTGCTCCGAATTTTTTGAATTTTGCCTCTCCGAAGCCCTTTATGGAAAGCAGTTCCTCCCTGGTTTTTGGAGCGAGCATGGCAATTTCCAGGAGGGTACTCTGGTGCATGATGGTATAGGCCGGGACATTGTCGGCCTTGAAACGTTCCGTACGCCATTTCATCAGACGCTCACGCAAATCCTCATTGACAGAAGGGGATTCGCCTTCCTCCTTTTCGACCTTCCTCAGTTTGCGCTTGCCCTTGGCTGGCAATTCTGCCAGATAAGCATCGGTGCGGATTCTGTTGTATTTTTCGATGCTGAAATTACCTTTCTGAATGGCCTCCATGGCATTACACTCGGTCTGAAGTTCCGGCAGGCACTCCTCACAGGCCTCTTTCAAAGCTTTTTTATTCTCCTTGTTGTCAATTTCAAGAGTGGAAATATCCTGCACAAGCACACGTGCCTGAATGAAAGTGGGCAAGAAGTAATCCACCGCCTTGCTCAGCCTCTGCTGCAGATATTCTTCCGATTCTGCACCTCTGTATCCATCCTGAATCTTGCTGAGCTGCCTGCGGAACGTCTCTCCAACCTTGGCCGCTGCATCTATTGCAGCGAGAGAAACGTCGATTTTTATGATATAGTCCGGATAAACGGAACTCAGCTTCGTCCTGAATACCTTGGCCACCCATCCCATCAGGTTGCAACAGCGCTCGAATGAAAATATATCCCTCAGATTATCAAAATAATAGCTCAACTGTTCACCATCAAGCCTTGCCCGTACGTCCTCGAACTGAGGGATGTCCCTGTTGAACCGGGCAATATTCGCATCAGAATAAATGACCGAAGGACTGATCGGCTCATCAAGCGAAATTCCCTCCAGGCTGCGGCAACGGGACAGGGCGACATAGACCTGGCCGAAGGCAAAAGCGGCACCGGCATTTATGATAACCTTGTCAAAGGTCAGACCCTGGCTTTTGTGTATGGTGATGGCCCAGGCAATCCTTAGTGGCAGTTGCCTGAACACTCCGGCTGTGTCCTGACGTATTTCCCCCGAATCCTTGTCAAGCGAATATTGCAAATTCGGCCATTCAGCCTGCTCGACGACAATCTCCTGGCCGTCTGGATCGACAACCGTTACAATTCCCTGATTGTCAATACTCTGCACAGTTCCAATCTTTCCGTTGTAATACTGTCCCTGTGCATCATTACGCACGAACATCACCTGGGCACCGACCTTTAAAGTCAGGGTTTTCTCCACAGGATACAGGTTTTCCGGGAAATCTCCTTCAATCTCAGCCTCCCACTCGAAGGCATCAGTGCCAAGAGCCTGAAGTTTTGCCGTATTTATCCGGTCTGCCTGGCTGTTGTGGGTGGTGAGACGGATGACATCACCGCACTGGCTTTCGTCAAATGCCCCGACCCTCCGGTTCAATTCATCTAGAATCCCCTGGCTTATCCGGTTCTCCCGGATGGAATTGAGGATATTCAGGAAATGCAGGTCTTTCTGGCGGTGTACCTTGCTTAGCTCAATGGTGATATATGGCACTTTTTGCAGTGCCTTTGAATAGAAGAAATATGGGGAAGGATAGACTCGTGATATGTATTCCCGTTCATTTTCCTTCACAACGGGGGAGAGTTGGTTGGCATCGCCGATCATCAAGAGCTGCACCCCGCCGAAGGGTTTGTCGTTTCGGCGGTACCTTCTCAGGGACATATCGACGGCATCAAGCAGGTCTGCCCTTACCATGGAAATCTCATCAATAATCAGAAGGTCCAGAGTGCGGATCATCTTGATGCGGCTTTTTCGCAAACCGCTTTTCTGAGGCATCTGATATTCGGTAATAAGTTCCTTTACCTCAGGAAGATATGGGCAGAGAGGAAGTTGGAAGAAAGAATGGATGGTGACTCCGCCGGCATTGATTGCCGCTACTCCGGTGGGAGCGAGGATGACGAAGCGCTTTTTTGTCGTGTTGGTGATATATTTGAGAAATGTGGTTTTGCCCGTGCCTGCTTTTCCTGTAAGGAAGAGTGACAATCCCGTCTCATTTACATATCTCTCCGCTGTTTCAAAAATCAAATCTTTCTCAATTTCCATCATAATTCCCACATTTTTCCCAAAGTTATGATATTTTATTGTGAAATGTGGGATGATTATGAAAAAATAAATGTAAATTTGTCGTTTCCACAATAAAAAAACTAAATAAAAGAGAAGAATATGAAATCTATTACAAAATTATTTGCGGGTGTTCTGGCCCTAGCCGGAATTCTTGCAGGTTGTCAGACACTGCTTGACGGCTCGAATCTTACAATTAGCCCAGAAGGCGCCGTTGAGTTGGACAAGACAAAGCATGAAGTAACTGTAGCCGTGACTGCTGACTGCAACTGGGTCGTAAGTACTGATGCTGGCTGGATTAAGCTTTCTCCAGAGAGCGGAAGCGGCAATGGAGAAGTCACAGTGTATGTAGATGCAAATACAGGCGCAGCACGTGAGGCTATCGTTCATTTCCAGAAATCAACAACCAGAAAAGTCGCAGCCGACCTTACAATCAAACAGGCATCAGGACTGGATCTCAAGCCTGGTGACGGAACAAAGGAAAGTCCTTATCTTGCTTCCCAGGCTGCTGGAATCTGCGCTGAACTTGCAAGTGGGGCGACGACTCCGGAAAAGGTCTATGTCAAAGGCTATATCAAGAAACTGGCTTCCGGCCATGAATCTGGAATAAGCGGGTACGGTAATGGTTCTTTCTACATTACGGACGATCCTGAAGGACAGGTAGATCCGGATTTCTACTGTTTCCAGGTTTACTATCTGGAAAACACTAAATTCAAGAGTGCAGATCAGGTCAAGGTAGGAGACGAGGTTGTCGTCTATGGAAAGCTTACCAACTACAACGGTACTTATGAAACCGAAGGGAAGGGTGCTGCCTACATCTACTCACTCAATGGAAAGACTGAAGCTGAAGGCGGAAGCGTCGAGGACCCTTCAACCGTTCAGCAGATAACCTGCGCACAGTTCATCGAAAAGGCAGACCCGAACACCACCTATCGTCTTGTTGGTGAGGTTACTTCTTCTGTCAATACCACATATTGCAGTTTTGACATGAATGATGGTACTGCCACCGTTGTTGTCTGGACTGTCAACAATAAGGATGAGTGGAGTTCTGTTGTCAAGATGGGAGGAACAGTGACTGTAAGGGGAAAATATTCCAAATTTGAGAATAATGGAACTGTCAAACACGAGATGATCGATGCCTATATCGAGGACTTCAAGGAAGGTGAGGCTCCGGATCCATCTAAAATAAAGAATGTTACAGTTGCTGAATTTATTGCAGCAGAGGCAGGTACGAGCCAGCTCTATCGCCTTTCCGGAACTGTCGGTGGGGAGATCAATACACAATATGGAAACTTCGACCTTACCGATGCAACCGGTACTGTATATGTATATGGTTTGTCAAATATCTCTGAGTATAAGGACAAACTTCTCCCGGGTGCTACCGTAACGCTTTATGGTCTCCGTGTTGACTACAACGGCACTCCTGAAATGAAAGATGCAACCGTTGAGAAGATGGAAGGCGGACAGGCCGCAGAGCAGAAGCCGGGAGAGTACTATCCTGACAAGGACATGACTTGGGAGGAAGCTACGGACGCCACTTATGGAGCTGGTTTTGCCGGCAAATCCAATGATGGAGTTTTCACAGCAGGTATATACAAATACAAGAGTACTTCAAATCTTGTAGTGCCTACCGATCTTGCTAAAGTTTACAAGAGCTCGGCTCTCGTGGTAAAGACAACAAAATCTTTCACCAAACTTGTCCTGACTATTCCGGAAGCCAAATATGCTGTAGGAATGAC
>CALZOR010000079.1 GCA_945827785.1 uncultured Bacteroidales bacterium
ATCTTGCCACGTTTCATGAACTATATTGTTTTTTCATTGAAGAGAAATGCCATGTTCCATGGAATTGTCAGAGTCTTGTCATTTCTTCCTGTATATCATCTACTTCTCCCTTACCAGCACAAAGCTGTCATTCGCATGCGTAAATCCCTGACTCTTCAGATACCAAATCGTACCGGTATTTATATTAAGCAGATAGACTGTATTGGATGACATCACAAGCTGATAGTTCACCTTTCCGGCCATAGTTGTATCATCTTCAGACGCCTCACGGCTCAGTTTGACGTACTTCTCATTCCCAAGGAAAAGCACCTCTCCGGTCTCCTTATTGATACGGAACATGTAAACATCCGAATCCGCCCTCCCGACAACCTCGAACATAGGTCCGTCAAGACTCGACTTCACGGCCATTGCAGGCGAAGTATGCTCCACCACCGATACTGTACCCGATGCAGTCTGAGCGAATGCCGAAGCACTCAGCATCAGCCCAACCAAAGCAGATAAAAACACTCTCATATATCTTCAATTCTTTTGATCATACATTTGCAAAAAACGCACCGAAAAGAGCCCGATCATCACTCCGCCTTTAACGATTCCACCGGATTGGCGCGGGCGATGCGGAGACAGTTCAGCACCACTACGCCCAGCACGATGGTGAGCACCAGGAGGGCACCACCAATGAAGTAGAGCGGATTCAGAGACACTTTTTCGGCAAACTGCTCCAGCCATTTGTGGGCCACGAAGTAGGCGGCGATGCAGGCGATGACGGCCATCACGGCGGACAGTTTCATGATGTCCTTCGCAAAGACGCTCAGGATGTCCCGAGTGGTAGCGCCGTTAATCTTGCGGACGGCCATTTCTTTGCTTCGACGCAGGCTCTCGTCGCGGATGAAACCGATCAGGCCCAGCAGCGCAATCAGCAGGGAGAACACAGCCCCCAGCGCCATCGTATTGCGCATTTTCTTACTGTCGGCATAGGCGGCACGCATCTGCTCCTCGTAAGAAACGATGTTGATTTCCTTATCAGGCAGCGCCTCGTTCAAAGCTCCGCGCACATTCTCCAGCGCTTCCGGCCTTACCTTGAACAGGATATGCGGCATCCACGAAGACATCGAACCAATCTCGCCGTAGAACAGGGCACTCGGACGTTCGTCCACTCCCGTCAGATTTCCGATGAGATAGGGCTTGTAGATACCTGAAATGGTAAAGTATCTTCTTCCGGTATCGCCTGATCGGTCGTGACCGGTGATGAAGACCAGCTTACCCACGGCCCCGTCGGACCAGTCCGTGAACTCCGCCATTTTGGTAACAAACTTCTCGTCAACCACAATTTCAGAGGAATCCCTCGGGGCACGGCCTTCAACGAACTGGATGCCCATCAGGTCATAGAAATCACCGGAGCACTCATACTGGTCTGCAATATTGAAGAGCGACCGGTCATCATCGGGCAAGTACACATTGTCACCACTGGAGCCCTGGAAAGGAAGGTTGTAACTAGCAGCGACACCGGTCACTTCGGGAAGACCGCGAAGAGTTTCGGCCGCGCGTACCAATGCCTGACGGTCTCCGTCGAACAGGTCGAAGTAGTACAGGTTCTTGTAGTCATAACCGGTATCGGCATTGGACACCTTCTGGTACTGCCGGCCTATGATGAGCATCATCACCACCAGGAACACGTTGATAAGCACCTGCACGCCCAACAGACCGAGCTTCCAGCGACGGGAATTCTCCGTATAGTTTTTCAAAGCGGCATAGACCGGAATCCGCTGGTAGAGCTCTGCGGGAACGACGATGGAGATGACGAGCACGAACACTAGCACCGCAGCGATGGCAAGGATGCTCTGAGGCACCAGCAGCGTCTGGAAAGGAACACCCAGCAGGTTCTCCACGATGCTTCGGCCTGCGAAGATAATAACGGCTGCAAGGGCCAGCGAGAGGATGATATGCAGCAGAGCCTCCTTCGTCAGCATTCCGTAGATGTGCTTACCCTCAGCGCCGTAGCACTTCCGGACTCCCACTTCCTTGGAACGCTTCACCATGGAGGAGATCACGATGAGGATATAGTTCAGCAAGCTGATGATAATCAGCAGCGCAGCTACAATCGACAGCAGAATCACCTGCGTCTTTACCTCCGGGGAGGAAGTATGCATCTTACTGAAGGGCTTCAGGAAATACTTGAGGCTTGTTCCCTGCGCCTCGATTTGTTCAAGCGGCTGGTGCGCCTCCTGCATCTTGCGGATGGCCTCGGTAAGGGTATTCGGATCAACTCCGGGCATCAACTTCACATAGCCCTTATAGCGGTCGTTTCCCATCCAGTTGTCGGTGCTCTGCTTGCCGTAGGTCTCCATCGAAAGCAGGATGTCGTAATCCAGGCTGCCGTTTTTCGGGAAGTCCTCAAAGACGCCCTCGATGGTCAGCTTCAAGCCGTCCATATCAGCATTGGCAATCTGCTTGCCGATGACGCCGCTTACGTCATGCCCGGCCTGACCGGGCATCTCGTCCACCAACTTCTCGGCAAAGCTGCGGCTCACCATCACACAGCCCCATTTGCTCAAAGCCTGCTCCGGATCGCCTGCCAGAATCGGCCTGTCGAACACCTTGAAAAAGCAGGTATCGGCACAGACCAGGGTGGCCTTCAGCTTATTTCCATTCTCATCCAGGTAAGTATCCCCGTTGAAAACATATGTCGTGCGAGTACCTACCTCGACGCCAGGGACTTCTTCCATAAAGCCCACGGCTACGGCCCCGCTCACTTGCCCATAATCGTGTTCGTCCCCTTGCTGCGAGTACCAGGTGCGAATCGTGTACACCCGATCGATGTCCTTGTAGAAGCTGTCGTAACTCAACTCAAAGAACACCTTGGCAATGAGCACGATGCCAACAGCCAGCCCGATGCCCAGGGAGAGGACCTTGATTAGAATATCTGAATTTTTCTTCATATCTTACAGTTCATTCTTGACGTCCGAGACAATCTGACCGTCGAAGAGGTCGATGGTGCGTTGAGCTTGGGAAGCATCCTTCTGGCTGTGGGTCACCATGACGATGGTGGTGCCTTCCTGGTTGAGTTCCTTCAGCAGGTCCATGACTTCCTTGCCATTCTTGGAATCCAGGTTTCCGGTAGGCTCGTCGGCGAGGATCAGCTTAGGGTTTGCAACGCACGCACGTGCGATTGCGACCCTCTGCTGCTGACCGCCGGAAAGTTGCTGAGGGAAGTGCTTTGCACGGTGGCTGATGTTCATGCGCTTCATCATCTCGGTCACACGAGCCTTGCGCTCCGAAGACGGAATGTCAAGATAACGCAGCGGCAGCTCAATATTCTCATACACATTGAGTTCGTCAATAAGGTTGAAGCTCTGGAACACAAAGCCGATGTTGCCCTTGCGGAACTTGGTGCGGTCCTTCTCCTTGAGCTTCGCCACCTCGGTGCCCAGAAGTTCATAGGAGCCGCTGGTCGGATTGTCCAGCAAGCCCAGGATATTGAGGAGCGTGGACTTGCCGCAGCCCGAAGGGCCCATGATGGCGACGAACTCGCCGTCCTTGATTTCGAATGATACGCCTGAAAGGGCGGTTGTTTCGATTTCTTCTGTGCGGAACACCTTGCACAGGTCTGTTACTTTGATCATAATAGTATAGTTTTCTGTTTAATTATTACTCTGTCTTTATGCCTTCTGACGGGTTGCGGCGCACTGCGCCCACGGTCTGCCAAAGCACGGACATCACGGCAATCATCAGGGAGGCCACACAGCTTGAGATGAAAATCCATATTCCAGGCGAAATGTGGTAGCTGAAACTCTGGAGCCACCTGTCAGAGATATAATATGCCACCGGTACGGCTACCACGCAGGATATAAGCAGCGGAGCGCAGAACTTGACGAGCATAAACAGGATGACATCCTTTACGCTGCCGCCCATTATCCTTCTGACTGCAATTTCGCTTCTGCGCTGGCGTATGAAGAAAAGCGACAAGCCTATGAAACCGAAGATTGAAATCAGGAGGGCTATTCCGGTAAACATCAATATTATACGCAGGACATTCCGCTCCTCTTCAAACTGAGATGCCACACCTTCTTCGAGATTCTGCACCACCCAGTCCACATTCCTGCTGTTGGTCATCACCTCGGCAACTGCAGACTTGATCGTCTTGTATGCCTCTGGGGAGCCGTCTGTCTTTACTACATAGTCGGGGTTCTGTATCTTTCCTGACTCCCGGTAAAAAATAGCAAATTCAAAGACGTCATTGAGTATGTTGCCCTTGTGAAAATTATTGATTACCCCGGCAAGGCTCCATATCGAGCCGTCCTGCCACTGAATCTCTCGGTCGGAATCTGACAGGCCAAGGTCCTCCTTCATCTTCTCATTGATATAAACCGCACCGTCGGAAGCTCCGTAATCATTAAGGATTTCCAGTCCATAAATCTCAAAGGCCACCTTGTCAAGACTCGCCAGCATTATCAGGTGTGTGTCGTCATTATTGTCCCTCATCATACTCACGGATGTGGATCCTACCGACAGGCAACTGCCGCTGCTCAGACCAATCTTCTGCACACAAGGAAGTTGCTCAAGAGCCGAGAGTATTGCGTCGGAGTCGCCAGGCTCGTCAGTCGTGATGTAAACGACATCCTTGACATCAATTCCCAGAGGAGCCTTTACGAGTCCGTTGATCTGAAGCGCGACCACCAGCGACAGGGCGAGCATCACGACGGTGATGAGATTCTGGATCATTATGAACACGCGGCTGAATACCATTTTCGACTTGAAACGGAAGCTGCCCTTGACCACATCTATAGGTTTGAAGGCAGAAATCTGAAGTCCGGGTATGATTCCGGCGAGAAGGCCGGTCAGCACGACAAAGCCTATGCAGACGCTGACGGTTCCCGGGGTGAAGTCGTTTTCCAGCATTATCCTGCCCCGGAACATCGAGGCCATCTCGTCCTGGAAAAGGAAGGCAAGCCCAAGGCCCAGAAGGAAGGATATCAGCACCATAAGGGTGGATTCTCCCACGAGTTTGCCTATTATCTCCCGGGAAGAACCGCCCAAGAGCCTTCTCGTGGCCATTTCCCTGGCTCTCATTCCGGTATTTGCCACCGTCAGGTTGATATAGTTGGTGACGGCAAAGAGAAGTATGGCAATTACGGCACTCAGAAGGATTACCAGAAGTACCTTGTTGCCTTTCTCCAGGCCCATCCCGTCGTTCTGCGGATCAAACATCAGTTTTCTCAGCGGAGTGATACGTGCAGACAATATGCCGCTTTCCGCAAAATCAAGCTCCAGCATAGGGATATCAGCCTTGAGCATAGACCATATTTCTTCTCTCTTCGAGTCCAGGCTTGCTCCTTTGGCAAGGAGATAGAAGGTCTTGAAACAACCGTGTCCGGTGCTCACAAATACATCGGAAGTCATATTATAGCCCAGAATCTGCGGATGTCTGTCAATTGAAGCTATAATCTTCGTGTCATTCGGAAATACGGTCTTGTCGAAATCCCTGACTACTCCGCTGACGGTATATACCAGGGTGCTGTCGTAAGGGTCCCGGCCACTGATGGTCACCGACCTTTGGCCTATTATCCTGAGAGCTTCTCCCATAGGGTCCACGTCCGGGAACAGCACATCTGCGAGGCTTTCGGTAATGACGCATTTGTCCGGGGAAGACAGAGCGTTCCCGGGATCGCCCTCAACGAAATCGTATGAGAACATACTGAAGAAGGTCGAGTCCACAAGAAGCACAGGGTTCCCTTCCATATCCTTGAAACTTTCCTCGTCTGTCCTGATTGTGCCTCCCTGGCTCACCACGCAACAGGTATTCTCGATTTCGGGATACATCCTGCCGATTTTCCAGGACTCCTCCGGCCATGACATATAGCCGCTCGAGCGGCCCAGAAGTACTATCCTGTCCTTGTTCGGCTGGGAATGGTCCACACTGAACTGCCTCCAGGTATAGTCTCCGATAAGGATTACGAACATAAGAGCAACGGCCAATCCCAAGATGTTGATCACCGTATAAAATGGGTTGCGTTTCAAGAATCTGAAAAATGATCTCATTCCATTACAATTTTAAGTTTCGCAAGTAGGTAAAAAACGAAAACAGCCAACCCGATGCCCAGGGAGAGGACTTTGATTAGAATATCTGAGTTTTTCTTCATGTCTTAAAGCTCATTCTTGACGTCTGAGACAATCTGACCGTCAAACAGGTCAATCGTCCTCTGTGCCTGTGCTGCATCTTTCTGGGAGTGCGTTACCATCACAATGGTGGTGCCTTCCTGGTTGAGTTCCTTCAGCAGGTCCATGACTTCCTTGCCATTCTTGGAATCCAGGTTTCCGGTAGGCTCGTCGGCGAGGATCAGCTTAGGGTTTGCAACGCACGCACGTGCGATTGCGACCCTCTGCTGCTGACCGCCGGAAAGTTGCTGAGGGAAGTGCTTTGCACGGTGGCTGATGTTCATGCGCTTCATCATCTCGGTCACGCGAGCCTTGCGCTCAGAAGACGGAATGTCAAGATAGCGCAGCGGCAGTTCGATGTTCTCGTAAACATTCAGTTCGTCGATCAGGTTGAAGCTCTGGAATACGAAGCCGATATTGCCCTTGCGGAACTTGGTACGCTCCTTCTCCTTTAGGCCACCCACCTCGGTGCCGAGGAGCTCGTAGGAGCCGCTGGTCGGGTTGTCAAGAAGGCCGAGGATGTTCAGGAGTGTTGACTTGCCGCATCCTGAAGGGCCCATGATGGCGACGAACTCGCCGTCCTTGATTTCGAATGATACACCATTGAGAGCAGTTGTCTCGATTTCTTCGGTCCTGAAGACCTTGCTGAGGTTGGAAACTTTAATCATAATGAGTTGTTATTTAATTAATTATTTATTCATTCTTTAACGATTCTACAGGATTCGCACTCGCCGCTCTCAAGCTTTGGAGTGTAACCACGGCCAAGGTGATGGCGGCAACGGCGAGCAGCGCAACGAGGAAGATCC
>CALZOR010000080.1 GCA_945827785.1 uncultured Bacteroidales bacterium
GAAGGAGAAGGACGTCTGAAGACATTTGCGGAAATCAGGATTCCGAGGATAATTGCAAGAGTAATCTTCAAAGCAAGCAGGCCGGCTGAAAGCGCAAGCGTAAGCTGGCCTGAAGCTATATAATAGGCTGTCCAGAAGACTCCTGCACCAGGAATGAGAGGGAAAATTCCGCATATAAGGAAGACCGTAAGCGGACATTTGAGTGTCTTTGCAAAAAAGCGGGACAGGAATGCGACAATGGTTGCAGACAGCATGTTTGCAAAAAACACATCGGCATGGGCAAATCTTGTCATGATCAGATAAACAATCCATCCGGCCATTCCGACAAGACCGGCAGAAAGATAGTATTTTCTCGGGACACCGAACAGGATTGAAAAGGCGGCCGTACCGACAAGGGCGGAGGCAATCTGCACGGGCATAGCCGCTGTAATGCTGTCCGTGGCCGTTCCGCTAAGCTGAATAACCTCGCCTGCAAAATATCCGTGAAGGACAAAGGCAAAGCAAACTCCGATTGCAATGCTCATGAACAGCATCAGGGCATCCGACAGTTTTGTAAGGCCGGCAATGTAATCTTCATTGACTACATCTCTCAGTCCGTTTGTGAATGCGACTCCGGGGATAAGGAGAATCATGGTTCCGACAACCATGTTGGCAATGTTCTGACCGAAACCGAAATGCTGGAAAAGAATGCAGAGCAAGGTGCCGAGAAAACCCGCGCAAATATTGCCTAAAGTCTTGGTCATAAAGCGGTTGGAGAACTTTATAACAAAAAGGTTAAGTAGTAGCGCAGCAACGAATGAGGCGGCACAGTCCAGAAAACTGCCTCCGAATATGATGCAGAAACCGGCACAACCCAGAGCAGCGCCAAGATACAGTTCCCACTCTGGCTTTGAAGGAGTCCGGCGAATTTCATCCAACTTTGCACGAGCCTGCTGCAAAGAGTATTTTCCGGCTGCGATGTCACGCGACAATTGATTGACAGCCACCACTATGTCAAGCCTGGAACCCTTCATCGGGATAAATTCCGCATTGGCATAGGATTTTCCCGTTGTGAATATACCATTGCTCAAAACGAAGAATTTCTCTCCCGAGACTCCGAAATATGTGGCAATTCTCTCCATCGTATCCTCCACACGGGATATTTCCGCTCCGTTTTCAAGCAATGTCCTGCCCGCATCTGAAGCAAGGGCAAGTATTTCTTCTGTATTCTCCATGATTACCACCTCAAGTTTCGCAAGTTATAACTTATTATGATCCAGAGGGTTGTGCCGCTTGCGAAACTTCTTCCCACCGCACATTTCCCTTTCTACGAGGACCTATCCCTAAATCCCTTCCCCCGGGGAAGGGACTTACCCACGACCTAAAGGTCTCTAAATATGGTAGTTTCGCTAAATGCGAAACTTAAATTATTAATAAAAGGGCAGCTAATTTATAATAAATTCCTTAATTTATAGTCAGAATTTGCTGAAAGCATACTAAATTTGCGGCATGGAAAACGAACAATTCACACTGGTAAGGGATCTTGCTGTAATCCTTATCTCAGCAGGAGTATTTACAATCATTTCAAAGGCCCTCAAGCAGCCTTCAATCCTCGGATACATCGTTGCCGGCTTCCTTATAGGCCCGGGCATAGGCTTCTATTTCGGCATCACAAGCACAGAAGCTGTCCATCAATGGTCGGAAATCGGTATGGTCTTCCTCATGTTCGGACTCGGACTTGAATTCAGTTTCAAGAAACTGATGAAAGTCGGAGGAGCGGCACTCATAACGACGGCCAGCAAATTCTTCGGACTGTTCATCATGGGATTTCTCACCGGCATGGCAATGGGATGGACGACGATGGAAAGCATATTTCTCGGAGGACTGCTTTCAATGTCATCCACGACGGTGATAATCAAGTCCTACGAAGAAATGGGGTTAAAATCAAGGCCTTACGCACCGATTGTATTCGGCACCATCATAATCGAGGACATGATTGCAATCCTGCTCATGGTCCTTCTGTCGTCGCTGGCGGTGTCAAACAAGTTTGCGGGCGGAGAAATGCTATACAACCTTGCAAAGCTTGCCTTCTTCCTCATACTTTGGTTCCTGGTGGGTATATATCTCATCCCTACCCTTCTTAAAAAGGCGAAGAAATACATCAATGACGAGGTCCTGCTCATTGTCAGCATAGGGCTCTGCCTTGCCATGGTTGCCTTTGCCGACGGAGTTGGATTTTCTTCTGCGCTTGGGGCGTTTGTAATGGGATCAATACTTGCGGAAACCGTTGAATCTGAGCGTATTGAAAAGCTTGTGACACCAATCAAAGATATGTTCGGAGCAATTTTCTTCGTTTCGGTGGGAATGATGGTGGCGCCACAGGTAATCGCTGAGCACTGGGGAACCATACTTGTCATAACCATTGTCGTCCTGATTTCAGATGTGATCTTCGTCACACTCGGCGTACTTACGGCCGGGAAAGGTCTCAACAGCGCAGTCCACACAGGATTCAGCCTTGCCCAGCTCGGAGAATTCGGTTTCATCATTGCCGGAGTCGGATGTACCCTCGGGGTTATGCGGGAATTCATCTATCCTGTCATCATTGCAGTGTCTGTAATTACCACATTCACAGCGCCTTATCTGATAAAGCTTTCTGACCCGGTCTATAAGCTGCTTCAGAAGAAAATACCAGCAAAACTGCTTGAGCACATAGATACCGAGCATCGCGAGGACAAACGTTCCGTTGCAGAACAAAGCGAATGGAAGCTCCTGCTCAAGCCTTTCATCATCAGGACCGTTCTGTATGGAGTGCTTATCATTGCAGTTGACCTGGTAACAAAGAACTACCTTAATCCTCTCGTAATCAAGATATTCCCGGCGATAAACGAGAATGTTCTGAATGCAATCAATGTAGGCGTGACACTTGTGGCTATCTCTCCGTTCATCTATGGACTTGGAATAAGCACGAATACAAGCTCCGTTCATGTCAGAAAACTGCTGAAAGAAAATGAGAAGAACGCACTTCCTGTCATCGGACTCCTCATGGCAAGGGCTTTCATGGCTGTGAGCGCCGTCCTCGGAGTCGTTTGTTCAAGAATGAATCTGTCCGGCTGGACGATAGCTGCTGTGGGAATAGGCGTGCTGATTCTGGTTCTTGCCGCAAGATGGTTCTTCAGAAAATATTCTTCATTTGAGAAGCAGTTCATGGAAAATCTCAATGGAAGGGAAACCCAGGTAAGGAGGCTCGCTCCGGTCACAACTTCAATAAATGAAAAATTGAAAGGATATGATGTCCACATCGAGACAATCGTGCTCCCTCAAAATTCAGAATTCACAGGGCATCGTCTCAGGAGCATCCCCATCAGGTCGGAAAGCGGAGCAAGCATTATAAAGATTTCAAGAGGTGAGAGAAATATTGTAATTCCAAAATCAGATGTAAGGGTATATCCTTTTGACAGGCTGGTCTGCGTGGGTACTACCGAGCAGCTTGCAAAACTCAAAACGATAATTACAGGATCAGTTCCGTCAAGTTTCGAGCCGAGCAATCAGGAAGATTTCAAGGTCGAGTCATTCAGATTGGAAGCCGACTCATATCTTACAGGCAAAGTGCTGAAAGAGTGTTCATTAGCCGATTTCCAATGCATGATTATAAGCGTACTGAAAGGCGAGGAATTCATCACGAATCCGAAGGCGGACCTGCGTTTTGAAGAAGGTGATACGGTGTGGATTGCAGGCAATACAGCTTCATGCAACTGGCTCAGAAAATAATCTTTTATGCCTAAGACACAAAAACTTTCATTATATTTGAAATTTGTTTCAATGCCACACAAAGCAAATTGAATAAGACAACATAACACAAAAAATACCATTATGGCACTTATAGACAATATCATTGCTCGCGCTAAATCAAACAAACAGCGCATCGTGCTCCCGGAATCTTTCGAAGAGCGCACAATCACAGCAGCAGACCAGGCTCTCAGAGATGAGCTTGCAGACATCATCCTCATCGGAAACCGTGAGAAAATCCTTGCCTATGCTGCTGAACTCGGACTTAAGAACATCGAAAAAGCAACAATCATCGACCCTGCAACCAGCGAGAAGACTGAAGAATATGCCCAGCTGCTGTTCCAGCTCCGCCAGAAAAAAGGTATGACAATCGAAGTTGCACGCAAGACTGTCAGCGAGAATCCTCTCTACTTCGGCTGCCTCATCATCAAGAGCGGCGATGCAGACGGTCAGATAAGCGGTGCCCTTTCCACAACCGGTGACACTCTCCGCCCTGCCCTCCAGATTATCAAATGCGCTCCGGGCATCTCTTGCGTCAGCGGTGCAATGCTCCTTATCACCCAGACCCCTGAATACGGTGAGGACGGAGTTCTCGTAATGGGAGATATCGCAGTTACTCCTGCTCCGGATGCTGCTCAGCTTGCCCAGATCGCAGTCTGCACAGCCCAAACAGCCAAGAGTGTAGCAGGTTTCGCAGACCCACGCGTTGCAATGCTTTCATTCTCGACCAAAGGTTCCGCTAAACACGAGGTTGTCGATAAAGTCGTGGAAGCTACACGCCTTGCAAAAGAGCTTGACCCAAGCCTCAAGATTGACGGCGAACTCCAGGCTGATGCGGCTCTCGTTCCTTCAGTCGGTTCCAAGAAGGCTCCCGGCTCAGAAATCGCTGGTAAAGCTAACGTCCTGATTGCACCGAACCTTGAAGTAGGAAACATCGGCTACAAGCTTGTTCAGCGTCTTGGAAGAGCTGACGCCATTGGTCCTATCCTCCAGGGTATCGCCCGTCCGGTGAACGACCTCAGCCGCGGCTGCAGCGTTGACGACATCTATAAGATGATTGCAATCACTGCGTGCCAGGCAATGGACGCGAAATAGCATTTGATGAAACATATAGTCAAGAATAACGCAATTATGATGGAAGAGGTGCGCAGGCTTGTCTCAGAAGGCAAGACTGTCACCTTGACCGTCAAAGGATATAGCATGAATCCTTTCATGTCCAATATGAGAGATGTAATAACTCTCGGGGCATGGAAGGATTCTCAATTGTGTAAAGGATGTGTAGCCCTCGTTCGTGACACAAGGGGCAATTATTTGATACACAGAATAATAAAAAGAGAAGGCAATCTGGTTACGCTTATGGGCGACGGCAATATCGGGCAAACCGAGACCGCAACCCTCGACAACGTGATTGCAATAATGTATTCAATCCAGCGAAATGGCCGCATCTACACGACAGACTCCTTCACATGGAAGGCGTATTCCTGGATCTGGGACAAGCTCACTCCTGTGCGGCGCTATCCCCTTTGGCTTTGGAGGAAGACTCACAAGCAGATTCCGCTTGACAGGAAATAGCCTTCTGCTCTGCCTCCAACTTCTTCCGGTAGGCATCCATACGCTTTTTCCAGGCAGCCTGCCTTGCTTTGGCTTCCTTTTCCCTCCTCAGCCTGAGGGCCTCAAATTTATTCTCTAAGTAATTATCAGCCATTGGTTTATTCCTCTGAGGCCGACAGGAATGCAATAAATTCCTGTCTTTCTTCTTCTGACCATGCCTGAGCCGTGTACATCTGGTTTCCCATCGCTCCGCTCAGGGCATCCGGCATTCTCATGCACATCGAAATGCGGTCTCCATATTTTGAGAGTATCTCCTCGTGGGAGTGGAGGTATCTGCGTCCGTCACGGCGGCCATAGTAGATGCAGAAGTGGTCGTCACCGGACGGGACCAGGATGCGTTTGTCGTGGATGACCATATCGGCCCAAATCTGATAGACATCGGTTGAATGTGCATAATCAATCATATCGGGGGTATAGCCTCCGGCAGGACGCATATTTACCTCAAGGCCTACGAAATCCCCTACCTTGCCGAGTCCTTTCTTCGCCTTGGTCAGACGGAAGAATTCAAAGTGCACGAAGCGGCTCTTCACGCCGAAAGCCTTGACTGTTGCGCGGCCCATCCTGGCCAGATTATCAGGGACTTTGTCAAGGACACAATAACACAGATCGAGATGATTGTTGACTATGTCCATTATCGAAGGCGGGAAAAAGGCCGAGGATTCGAAAAGCGGATTGCCTTCCGAATCGACAATTGCATCGTAGGAATAGATGTCTCCGGTAATGAACTCTTCCATAACATATTGAACTTCAGGAAGATGTTCAAAGAAATCCTTAAGCTGGACTTCATCAGATATCTTGAAGGTCTTTGCTGCTCCGACTCCGACTTCAGGCTTTGCAATGAGAGGATATCCCACGAGACTGACAAAATCTTCGGCAGTTTCATAGTCTGAGACAAGCATCTGGCGTGCAGTCGGGATATTTCCGAGTGCATAGTATTTCTTCATTGCAGCCTTGCTCTTGAAACTGTCTATTTCTGATGCGGAAACTCCGGTGGTAATGTTAAAATCCGTACGCAGCCTTGCATCCTGTTCAAGCCAGTATTCGTTGTTGGACTCCAGCCAGTCAATCTTGCCATATTTGAAACTGAAGAAGGCAACTGCCCTGAAGACCTCGTCATAGGACTCAAGAGAGTTCACCTTATAATATTCTGTCAATGAAGCTTTTAAGTTTCCATCAAGAGAATCGTAAGATGCGTCTCCGATTCCGAGCACATTCACTCCACCTCTTTTGAGACGGTCACAGAAATTCCAGTACGTTACCGGAAAATTTGGGGAAATAAAAACAAAGTTCATTTTTTACAATTTAGGAATCTTCCGATTCTGATTGGGGCCGCAATTTTAGTACATTTTCATCTATATTCCAAATTACAGTCCGGGAATCGGGCGAATTTCCGGACGAGTCCCGGAATAAATCTATGCTTCGCGGCCCGGATAGGCTTCGAGGGCCTTGGAGAGGATGAAGAGGGCGCGCTGCAGGTCTTCCTTTTTGAGGACGTATGCGAGGCGGACCTGATTGCGTCCAAGCTC
>CALZOR010000081.1 GCA_945827785.1 uncultured Bacteroidales bacterium
GAAGCAGAAAGATGGTCAGTGTCTCGGTATTTCATATTTGTTTCTGTTTGCTAAAATTCGATTTGTCGGGATAAATATACATCATTTCTCCCGTATGCTTTTGCACAGAAGGAAAGATTTAGCGCCAAAACAAACTGATTTTCAGAAATCTGCTTTTCAGCATCGATTTTTCAGTCTCAAACGTTGATTTATAGTTGTATAGCCCTACATCTCGGATGTGGGCAAAATCTGAATGTCAAGGCATGCTTCAATCTTTGATATGGTCTCAAGGGAGAGGTTCTCCTGTCCCCTTGAGGACCTTGGAAACATACTGTTGGCAGCAGCCCATATCAAGTTCCCCGTGAACACCGCCACCGGTGAGAAGTCCTGAGAAGTGTTGGCCCGGGCCAAACTGAGCGAGTAAAAAACACTCGCATTCTGCCATCAGCAATGCTCCCGACCGGTTTGCCAGCCGGGAGTTCCTTTATGGCTTAATCGTCCTCACCAACGGGACCGGGAAAGAATAGAATATCTTTGGACACCCGGATGCCATATGAGACATCTCTAAACCGGCCCGGCTGTGGGACCAGGATGCCTGAGGAAACGAGTGTCTTGACCTCCCTCTCGGCTGTATCAACCGAAACGGAAGCAAACAACGCTAACTTTGTGCTGGACGAAAGCTGAGCCAGAAAAAAAAGACTCAATTCGGCATATTACTTGCAAATTACAATACAACGTATTATATTTGTCAATACAAATTAAGATTTACAACTATGGCACAGTCAACATTATCAATGAGAGTCGATGAAACTCTCAAGAAAAGTTTTGATAGCATCTGCGATGATTTCGGCTTCACCAGCACAGCAGCGATCACTGTGTTCATGAAGACCGTTGTACGCGAAAGACGCATCCCTTTTGAGATCAAGGCATCAACCAAGGGGCAGGTCAACAAGGACGCTTGGGCAGCATTCCTCGAAATGAGAGCAGCTGCTGCAGAGGCAGGAATCCAGGACATGTCACTTGACGAAATCAACGCCGAGATCCAGGAGGTACGCAATGGAAGGTAAATTCTACGCCGTAATTGACACGAATGTCATTGTATCGGCGGTCATCTCAAAGAGTCTGGAGTCCAATCCGGCAAAGATTATACGCGCCATCGTACAGGACCGGATTATTCCCCTGTTCAACGATGAGATTCTGGACGAGTATCGTGAAGTTCTGTCAAGGCCTAAGTTCCACCTGACGCAAGCGCAGATTGACACAGTTCTCAAGGCTGTCGTCATCGATGGTCTGAACCTTGACAGGACGTCAGCCGAAGGCGTCGACTTCCCGGATTCCAAGGATATTGTGTTCTACGAAGTTGCTCTTTCCAAGGAAGACTCCTACCTCGTGACAGGAAACGTCAAGCACTTCCCCGTCAAGCCATTCGTTGTCACGCCGGCAGAAATGGTCAAGATGATGGAGTAGCACAGAACGGAAAAGGAAAAAGGAATTAGCTTGCCCTCGCGAACAAGTGATTGTCGCGGGGGCTTTCCCTTTGTATATGCTTGCTTGTTTGGCGATTACATCGCGACAGTTTTCACTACTAATTAGCTATCAATTAGTTAGCCTTCTTTATCTCGAGAATTGAATTTTACTTTGCGTCCGGTTTTAGATACTGTTTCAAGAAGTGTGTCTGAGCTGCCGGCTGCGCCTCAGCATAGTTGAAGCAAGCTTCACTCTGCATTCGGCTTGCGCGGCAGTTTCCGAGGTATTATGCAAGCATGCGGAGAGAGAAAACAGCCATTTTCCATTCCAGACGGTGTCCCCAAAGACCAGACAGTGGAATCATTGGGATTTAGCATTATAACGCCCTACATCTCGGATGTGGGTGTCGGCTGCAACCCATCAACTCCGAGAGCTGCTTCTGTGACATATTCATTTCTTCCATTTTATCCAGCATCATCATAGCGATGCGCTGCGAGTAGCGGAGCCAAGACTCGCGTTCGCAAGTACATCCGCAACCGCGGATACGGCGGTTCCACCAGAACCGGGTTTCAGACTTCCGTAAAGAGTGTGTTCACGCAGCTCGCTCAGTCTTGGAAGCATTTTCCAACGCCAAGTTTTAGACGGCCGCAGCGGCTGACGATTGCCAGCCGCTAAAAACCGCATTCCAAATTATGATTACAAAGTGTCGAACTTGGTCTCGCAGCTGACTTCTCCGGCAGAATCGAGGTAGAGTTCTCGCGGCAGGATATTCCTTAACAGCGACTCATCACCTTTCTTATCGGCCTGGAAAACCCGGCCCGACGTCGGATGGCACTTGTCAAAAGACAGCTCATAATCCGCCTGCAGGAATATCAAGGCAAAGGCCAGCAACGCCGCCACCAGTCCCGTGAAGTTCAGGGCCACCGCAACAGGATACCGGCGGATGAGGCTCTTTAAGTTTCGTAGAATCATATCACATTATTCTTTTTTCAATTCAATTGCCGGATTCGTCTTTGCCGCCTTCAATACCTGCCAGATGACAGAGACAAACGCGATAAGCCCGGTGAGCAGCACGGCCACCACGAAAATCCACCAATAGCCTTCCAGCCTGTAAATGAAATCCTTGAGGTATTCCTGCGCGGCATAGACCGCAATCGGGATGCCGATGACGCAGGCAATCCCTACCAGCACCATGTATTCACGTATCGTTCTCCAGCCTTCAGTGTCCACCGTGCCGCCGAAAACCTTCCGCACGGCAATGTCACGGCTCTTTTCATCGGCATAATAGGTACTCATGGCTACCAGACCAAGGAGGGCGATAATAATAGACAGGAGCATAAAAATCTCCACCAGACGCATGTTGTTGCGCGCTGGTTTCCATGCCTCGGCAATGTTCTCGTCAACCCAGAAAGCTAAGCTGCCGTAGATCTGCTTGCCCTTGATGGAGTTATCGTAAGCTTCCATGATCTGCGCTTTCGCTGCTTTCCGGTCCGGGGTGGTTTCTATGACCCACCCGGCGAAAGGGATGTCTTCAGAGCGCATTAGCGAAACGATGGCATAGTCTTCTTCCCCAATATTGGCATTATTCGTCGGAAAAGATTTGAAAACGCCGGCAACCTGTTCGCATCCCTTCGTCCGTCCATTCAGCGTGCCACTGATGTCATGATAGTCCGAGTCGAAACCGGTAGCTGTAAAACTTTTGTCCGAGAACCATACACTGTTGAATTGTGGCACGTGGAAGTCTTCCAGAACCTCAAATCTGAACATCGAAAATGCAGTACTGTCCATCCTGATCAGTTTGTAAAGGATGTCCTGACCATCCCGGGTGGTGCTATACTGGCCCATATTGATACTGCCAGGAACTCCGGAACTTCTTCCAATCCGTCTTACGCAAGGAAGTGCCTCAAGGGCATCTTTCAAAGGGGCATTGTCTTCACCTGAAAAATCTTTGAGAAAGAAGATGTTCTCGATGTTGCAGTTCATCGGCCGCTCCTGTGTCTTATGCATCTGCGCCTCCATCGTGATGGCAAGCGCAATCAGGATGACCGCCAGCGCATTCTGCAGCACGATGAATACCTTGCTGAATACCATTTTGCTTCGGCGCCGGTATCCACCTTTCATTACATCCACGGGGTTATAGCGGCCCGACATCATGGCCGGGAAGATACCGCAGAGCACTCCCACAAGCAGAATGATGACGATATATGCAAATACATAACCAGGAGACCAGATGATTTTAATCGGGATATCCGGATTGTTCAAAAGCGCATTCATAGCCGGGCAGAAGGCTTCTGCAAGCAATAGACCGGCCGCAAAGCATACTGCGGTAAACGCGATGGATTCGGCCACGTACTTCCAGATAATGCCGGCCCTTGATGCTCCGGACAATTGCCTCACGGCCATTTCCTTTGCCCTCTTTCCGGTGAGAGCGACAGACAGGTTGATGTAGTTCAGAATGGCCGAAAGAAGGAGCAGAAGCCCAACAAGCATCAGAATACTGAGTGTCGCTTTGTCTCCATGTCTGAAAAATCCCTCCGTTTCCTTGAAAAACAATTCATCATATCGAGAGAGTTCCAGATGTTCAAAGAAAGATTGCCCATAGATACTTGAATATACATCCTTGCAAACACTCTCAAGTTTATCATATAGCTCTTTTCTGTCAGTTTCCGGCCGGACCTTGATCAGTGTGACCGTACTGCCGTAATTATCGAATGGCTGCCACTCGTCTTTGTAAACAGCAGCATTGAGGAATATATCATAAGGCTTAATGACCGTACCTTTAAGGTCCTCCAATATGGCACCCACCACATAACTGCTCCCAGTGATGTCAAGAGCTTCACCTACCGAAAGGCTGTGCTTTCTGGCAAAAGAGGCTGAAAGAATGGCATTGTTCGGAGCTGAAAGCACATCTGCTGAGCCTTCCACAAAGCGAAACTGAGGACATATCTCAAAGAACTCCGGTTCTACGCCAACGCTTTCTGCCTCCGTATTCTCTCCCCGAATGACAGGATGTACCACTACATTGCACATCCTGGAAACGGACTCAATTTCCGGAATGTCCCCAATGGCATCAGGGAAACCGTATGTCAGCGCAGGGAATCCCGGTGTTCCAGGCACATAGACTCTTTCCCGGTCCGGATTCTCCCATATCACGGCATATTGCTGCCATACATAGGAACCTATGATGATCACAAACGCCAGGCTCACGGCCAGTCCCACCGCCTCGATGGCGGTGTAGAGTTTATTGCGGGATAGGAATTTCAGATAACTCTTCATACTACTCGTTCTTTAACGATTCCACGGGATTCGCCCGGGCAATCCTCAGGCAGTTCAGCACCACCACGCCCAGCACAATCAGAAGCACCAGGGCCGCTCCGCCGATGAAATACAGCGGATTCAGCGACACCTTCTCAGCAAACTGCTCCAGCCATTTGTGGGCCACGAAGTAGGCGGCGATGCAGGCGATGACGGCCATCACGGCGGACAGTTTCATGATGTCCTTCGCAAAGACGCTCAGGATGTCCCGAGTGGTAGCGCCGTTAATCTTGCGGACGGCCATTTCTTTGCTTCGACGCAGGCTCTCGTCGCGGATGAAACCGATCAGGCCCAGCAGCGCAATCAGCAGGGAGAACACAGCCCCCAGCGCCATCGTATTGCGCATTTTCTTACTGTCGGCATAGGCGGCACGCATCTGCTCCTCGTAAGAAACGATGTTGATTTCCTTATCAGGCAGCGCCTCGTTCAAAGCTCCGCGCACATTCTCCAGCGCTTCTGGACGCACCTTGAACAGGATATGCGGCATCCAGGAACTCATCGAGCCAATCTCGCCGTAGAACAGGGCACTCGGACGTTCGTCCACTCCCTGCAGGTTGCCGATGAGATAGCTCTTGTACACGCCGGAAATGGTGAAATAACCCTTGTCCATCATTCCATTCTCGCCGTGTCCAGTAATGAACACCTGCTTGCCAACCGCTCCGTCGTTCCAGTCTGTGAACTCGGCCATCTTCTGGACAAACTTCTCATCCACAACCACTTCGCTGGAATCCCTGGGCGCCCGCCCTTCAAGAAAGCGGATGCCCATCAGGTCATAGAATTCCGGCGAACACTCGTACTGGTCGGCAATGTTGAACAGTTCACGGTCATCTTCCGGCAGGGAAACATTGTCTCCGTTGGATCCCATATACGGCAGGTTGTAGGAGGCGGCAACGCCACTCACCTCAGGAAGGCGCTTGAGCGTTTCCACGGCCCGGACTTGTGCCTGACGGTCTCCGTCGAACAGGTCGAAGTAGTACAGGTTCTTGTAGTCATAACCGGTATCGGCATTGGACACCTTCTGGTACTGCCGGCCTATGATGAGCATCATCACCACCAGGAACACGTTGATAAGCACCTGCACGCCCAACAGACCGAGCTTCCAGCGGCGGGAATTCTCCGTATAATTCTTCAGGGCAGCGTAAACCGGAATCCGCTGATACAGTTCTGCAGGAACGACGATGGATATGCCAAGCACGAATAGCAGGACCGCCGCGATGGCCATGATACTCTGGGACACCAGCAGCGTCTGGAAAGGAACACCCAGCAGGTTCTCTACAATGCCACGACCGGCAAAGATGATTATTGCGGCTATGACTAAGGAAAGAACTATATGCAGCAGAGCCTCCTTCGTCAGCATTCCGTAGATGTGCTTACCCTCAGCGCCGTAGCACTTCCGGACTCCCACTTCCTTGGAACGCTTCACCATGGAGGAGATCACGATGAGGATATAGTTCAGCAAGCTGATGATAATCAGCAGCGCAGCTACAATCGACAGCAGAATCACCTGCGTCTTTACCTCCGGGGAGGAAGTATGCATCTTACTGAAGGGCTTCAGGAAATACTTGAGGCTTGTTCCCTGCGCCTCGATTTGTTCAAGCGGCTGGTGCGCCTCCTGCATCTTGCGGATGGCCTCGGTAAGGGTATTCGGATCAACTCCGGGCATCAACTTCACATAGCCCTTATAGCGGTCGTTTCCCATCCAGTTGTCGGTGCTCTGCTTGCCGTAGGTCTCCATCGAAAGCAGGATGTCGTAATCCAGGCTGCCGTTTTTCGGGAAGTCCTCAAAGACGCCTTCGATGGTCAGCTTCAAGCCGTCCATATCAGCATTGGCAATCTGCTTGCCGATGCATTCTTGCACGCCACCCATCCTGTCTCTTATACACATCTGACGCTGCCGACGATATGCAGTGTGTAG
>CALZOR010000082.1 GCA_945827785.1 uncultured Bacteroidales bacterium
GACTCCGTGACCACCGTCGGCTCAACGGGATCGCCCATCTCGCCCTGGAAGACATGCAGGTCTATCATCAGCGGAGACTCCAGATATGAAGTTTCATATTTTCCTGACGTATCCTCCGCACCAATCTGGACCATGCCCTGGCCGCCATAGTTACCATCTTTGTACCCATACATTCCGAGCCAGAGGTCATTGCAGTCTATATATATGGTCTGCCCCTCGTGATAGTCGCTGTAGAGGCTGTTCCTGCCGATCTTTATCTCTATACCGGCAGTCTCGTCCTGTATGTAGAAACTCTTGTAGAAGTTGCCCGGCTGGTCAGTGCTGATGACCTTGCCTTTGATGATGTAGTTGCCGGTCATTTTGCGTGGAGAGCCTGTGTTGTAGGTCTTGCAGAGGTCCTGGATGGAAATATTGGCAGTTTTCCTGACCGGATGGAACTCCTCGGGCATGCTGCCGTTTTCGAGCCCGAACACCGGTCCCCATTCTTCCGCCGGATTGCAGCCTGCAAGTGCAGCCGCTGCCAATAAAGTCAAATATATCGGTTTCATAATTAGAATCTGAAGTAAACGTTCAACATGTAGTTAATTCCTGACATATAGAAATATTTGCTCTGGAAGCGGTAATATACATCCTTGCTGCTGCTGTTCTGCAGGCGCGTCTGCTCATATCCGCCGGTCTTCACACCACGGTTGTTGGTGATATTGTTGACCTGAAGGGAGAATCCGAGCTGATTGTTATTGATGTACCAGCTTTTTCCGACACTGGCATTGAGCAGGAATACAGGCTTGAACTCCTCCTGGTCGGTCATATAGTAGAAATGGGCCGAACCGCCTTTGTTCACGTCCTCATTATATATAAGGTTTCCGTTTTCATCGAAACAGCCCTTGCATGCAAAGTCTGTACGGTACAGAGGGTTCATGTCAAGATGACTCTTTGCAAAGCACTGTGCATTGAGTTCAAGGAACCAGTAGTTGATATTGTACTTGAATCCGAGCTGGGCGGCAATCTGAGGAGTTGAAGGAACATAGTGTTTCTTGTATCCCTTCACAATCATGTTTCCATCACCGTCCGTGTCAAACTGAGTCATGCCGGCAGCATCCTCATAAGTGGCATAAAGAGGAACCTTGCTCCAGTATGGGACAGTGCTCTGACGGACAACCTCGGCACTGTTGTCGATGGTCTGGACCATGTATGGATTGCTGGTATAGGTATATTCTCCCGCACTCAGGACTCCCTCCAGAGAAAGACCGGTCACAGGCAGAGGCACGCTGAAACCGAATTCAATGCCAAGATGCTGCTGGTCAATCCCTGTCATGGCAAAATTGGTGAACGAGTTCTGAGAATCATCATAGAAACTCATCACGTCGCTCTGGTTCTTTATCTTGGTATAGAATGCCGTGAAACGGACATTGTAGCCCTTGTTGCTGTACTGGTAATTGAGGTCTGCCGAATATGTGAACTTGTTCCTGAGGTTGCCGATGATGGTGTTGCGGGTACGAGGTGAAATGAATGCCTCATTGAATGTCGGAGCATCTGAAAATACACCGAGATTTGCATATACACGATGTCCACCTTTGAAAGAACGCGACAGATATGCCTTGGCAGAACCTGTAAGGAAATGTTTGGTCTCAGATTTTCCCTTCGACGTGACAGCATTTCCATCAGCATCGAGGACAGCCTTAAGCTGCTGTGTGGCAGGAAGTTTACTGTTCAGCTGCGCCACCTCGTCCTCAGTTCCGGCAAAGAGTCCCTTGCGCATCATTCCCTCACGCCAGAATGACTCGTAACCGACATTTCCGCTGACCTTTATGTCCCAGTTGTCTTTCTGAAGATTGTATCCTGCCCAGAGATTCGCCTTGATTACGTTTGCAAAATAGTCATAGCCATATTTGCCACCCTTTGTAATCTTCTCCGATTTGAAGCCATTGGCAATGTAATAGTCAAGGTCGTTCTGGATTTTTGCCTCGTTGATAGCAAAATCACGCTCTGCAAACGAGTCCACATTCAGGAAATACTCTCCTCCGAGAAGGTCTGCAATCTTCTTGTAATACTCGGTGCGGTTGTATTTGAAATTAACGCCACCACTGAGAACGGAATAATCATTGATACGCCACTTTATGTTCTCCACGAGGTTCAGATCGTTCTGGTCCACATGGCGCTGCTCTTGGGCATATTTGCTTCTTCCGTCGGCGCTATTGTAGTTCACGTTATATAGGCGGTCCCAGTTAAGGTGCTGATACATAAGGTAATCGCTGCTGCGTGATGTCCAAGCCTCATACATGAGCTGGCCCTTTTTGCTCAGGTCGTCGTAAGAATAGTCATATCTTGCACTCTGGTCGTCACCCTCAGTTGAGTTGGCGAAACTGTATGAAGGAAGATTTCGGTAATAGTCCGGACGAGGATCGGACGCATCATACCAGTCGAGTGCGGTATAGCCGTTGAAGCCGGTCCTCCAGAGGAAGATGGTATTGGACTCGAAATTTGCAGAAGGGGCATATCTGTATCTGAGGACAGTCACAGGCTCGAAGGTCTTGCGGACGCGGCTGTTTCTTACCTTGCCGTTCTGATAACCCCAATTGCTGTTGTACATATTGTCTCCCATAAGGTCATATACTTCCTGGGTGGAAGCATTCTGGGCACCTCTCTGTCCCGGAGTTGCGAAATGCATCAGTGCAAGGGTGTTGCCATCGCCGAATTTCTTCTCGGCACCGAGATAATATGCGAAACTGCGATAATACACGCCCTTTATCCAGTCATTTCCTCCGACGCGCGCCGAAGCGCTGACTGCATAGCTCCATCCGTTGTCGAGAGGACCGCTTCCGTAAGTGAGCATAAGGCGAAGACGATACATGGCACTGTTGGTAAGAACGCTTGCACGAAGGCCCTTGCGGACATTTGACGGATTACCGAAAATATTGGTACTGCCATTGTAACCACCTGAACCATAATCAGATGACTCAAGACCAGTCGAAGTTTCCTTGGACCTTGTCACCTCATTCAAGCCAGTCCAGAGGCTGTAAGGTGAATACCCTGTAATGGCATCATTGAGACGCACGCCGCTGAAATAGACGTCCTGGGTTTCACTGTTATAACCCCTGTTCTTGAACCTTATGCTGCTGAATCCATAGCCGGCAACGCTGTTATAAGGGTCATTGCTGGAGAACAGGATAGTCGGATTGTCATTGTAGCCGCTGTCGTCCATGTCGAACTCTGTGAAATTGCTTGCATCCACGGATTCCACCTGCACGTCAGGAGTCATCGTCATGAATATCATATCCTTGACAAATCCATTATCCACGGTCACATTGACACGGAGGTCCTTGTAACCGTCTGCGGTAATCGTCATCTGGTACATGCCGTCTGCCAGCGCCTCTACAAGGAAACGTCCGTCACTTGCCGAAGTCGAAGTGGCAACGGTCTGACCGTCTTTCTGTATAATAAGGTTCGCCCCCGGAATAGGTAGCCTCCCGGCCCTGCTCACGACTGCGCCGGTAACTCCGCCGGTCGGTGTCTGTGCAAGAAGAGCGGCAGAAACCAGAATAAGCGAGAGAATGGAAACTAGTTTTTTCATTTTTAAATAATTATCTGCTGATTACTATATAAGTAGGGAAGTGGTCGGAATAGCCTCCGGCAAAAGTGCCGTTGCTGTATGTGCGGAAAGGATAACCTTTGTACTGACCGCTTTGGGTTATCATGAACGGTTTGTGGAATATGCGTCCATAGTATTTTTTCTTTACGATAGGCTGGATTTTATATCCTCCGTCAGGAGCCGTTGCAAGATTGTAGTTAATCAGTTCCTGGTCATATATGCACCATGTTCCGCGGTAACAGAGGGAGCCGTATCCGGCCTTGATCATAGAAAGATAAGGATTGAAGAAATCCTCGGATGTCATTTCATCAATGCTTTCACGGCCATGCAGCCATTTTGCCATGGAATCGTCCTGAGGGTCATCGTTCATATCTCCCATGCAAACGATCTTGATGCCCGGATACTGCTTCTCAAGCTGTTTTGCATGGTTGTACATGATCTCTCCCCCGCGTGAACGCAGGTCGAAGCCTTTTCCTCCAAGACGCGAAGGAAGATGGGCCACGTAGAATGCGAACATTTCGCCTCCAATCGTACCCCTTACCATCAGGATGTCACGTGTACGGAACTTCTCCTGAGCCTCCTGGTCAAGCGTGATTTCAACTTCGGTTCCCTCGAAGGTGAAAGGAATGGACTGGCTCTCGATGAAATTGAATTTCTTTGGGTCATAGAGCAGGGCCACATCCACGCCACGACGGTCAGGACCATCATAATGCACGATTTCAAAGCCGGCATCGGCAATCTGAGGGTCATATACAAGGTCCTCAAGCACAAGGCGGTTCTCGATTTCACTCACTCCCAGAATGGTGTGGTAACAACCGTTGTCATCCTTCATCGCCCGGATAACCTGTGCCATGTTCTTCACTTTCTTTGCATATTTCTCGGCAGTCCAGTTGTTCTGGCCGTCCGGAAGATACTGCTCGTCATTTTTCGCCGGATCATCATAGATATCGAAGAGATTCTCAAGATTGTAGAATCCGATTACATGGCTCTTCGCCCCTGTGTTCTGCGCAGAGGCCATAAAAGCGGAAAACAATATGAATATGAGCAGATAAAGAGTCTTCTTCATACTTATAATGTGGTTATAGATTCCAGAATTTGTCTTTTGTACTTTCAACAAGAGCAGCCCTGTCCTTTCCAAGGATGGCTTCAAGATTAGGATAGAAATCCTCGCCAACGATTTCCTCAAGCTGGTCCACGGTCATGCTGTGCTCATTGATGACCTGGGTCGTGTTGCTGTACTCCTTATGGTCGAAATAATAGGCTACTGCCGTATAATAACCTTTATAGTTGCCGGTTCCCCCGTTTACGCAGGAAGAAGATACGGCACTGCTTCTTTTATATCCGAGAAGGACCTTGTAATATCCCGAAGGGACAGCTATCTTCTTTCCATCGTTGTCATTGCAGGTTGTAGTGGAATTCTTTGTCGTACAGCCCGTTACAACATACAAAGTGTCAAACTGGCGACACTTCGAGCGGACAGCTCCTTCGAGAGCTGCCCAGATATTGGAATTGAACCCATGCATCTGCGGAGTCATGTTGGAGCCATAGAAAGTCTGCTGATTTGCTCCTTCGGCATAACGGTCGGCAGATGGAATCTGGTGTCCGCGGGCATAGGTGCGGCTGTTGCTGAACGCCTTGAATATGACCGGCTGGTTTTTGCGAGGAATCTTCGGATCGAGTCCCCACTCATTGCTTCTTCCTGAACCGCTGCTTATTGTCCAAGGGTTTAGCGGATAGGCAACCCAGTGGGCAACGATATCTTTCTCACTCATATACAGGGAATAGTTCCTGAAATATGTGTTCAGCTTCATTTCATGGGACACGAAATAGCGTCCGTCTCCCTCTGCCGTTGCAGGAAGTTCAAGCCACATCGGTACAGGATAGGACACAAGTCTGTCGGCCACCACTACCTCTTGGGCAGAGCGTTCCTGGGTCAGGATGCATGTCGCGACATCGGAACCTGATTCGAGAGTCAGGGTACAGGTACGTACGGATGTCGAATTGTTTTTTGCATAATGAATCGAAACAGGCTTCCCGTTTGCCTGCTCGCTCGTAACGCTGAGAAGTCCATCCTCATTGTCCCAGGTGGTGAGCCAAACCCAATCGACTTCAGTGCTCTGGTCTTCCGTACTGATTGTCAGAATCCAATCTCCAGCAACATTGATTTGCAGGAACTGACTGCCTGAAAGTTCCGACACGCTGGAGGACTTCATTGAAACGCTCACGGCCGAAATCGGGTCATGCGTACATGAAACCGAAAAAACCAGGAACAGCAGCATTGCCGCTGTTCCCAGTAGTTTTGATATATAATTAGTTCTCAATGTAAAATGCTATCTGTTTACAAAGTGGCGCGGAGACCTCTTCGTATTGAAGGATTTGTTTAGACGGGCAGCCTTTGTTGCCGGTTCATCCTGCATACAATAGAGATAAAACAATCCAGCATCAAAATCCGACTGATCATAATCCAAAGCGCAGGTTTCAAGATTGGTGAATGACTTCTTGAATGCTGTGCCATCTGAAAGAACTGCATCAATTTCGGCATTGTAATATGCATATTCTTCTGATGAAGTGGCCTGCTGCACACAAGAAATTTTGATTTTACCCCCTTCGGCAAAAGCTGTGAACTTCTCATTATCATCAGTGAAACCGAACTCTTCTCCATCGGCTATCATAACGTGTTCTCCGTTTGCATGAAATTTATCGGGCACAATGACTGCTGTATAAATATCCATATTGAAGAGCTCATCTGTGTCGTAGTCATATCCATATATATCAATAAATAAAGCAACAGAACCATCTTCAAGATTGATAGTAAGGAAATCCATACTGTTTATCTTTGCGAATGGATCAGTTTCCACATCTGCACCACCTTCAGTATAGGTGAAAGCAAATTTTGATACACGTACCTGGCCCTCAGATGCCTGAAGAACAAGCTCTGTTGTGGCTGAACCTTCCCAGGTAACGGTCTTTGCGGTTGCATCTGCCGTAACGGTACCACCACCTGCGAGAACTGTCATTCCTACAGCATATTTGGCTTCCGGAATAGTCAGGACAAGTTTGGTGAAAG
>CALZOR010000083.1 GCA_945827785.1 uncultured Bacteroidales bacterium
GCTTCGACTTCTTCGAAGTCTCGCTGACGCGAGTGGCACGGCGCTGCAGCGCCTTGTTAGAGCAAGATGTCGTTGAGGACTCCGGAAGCGGTCTGACGGGCTCCTGCGCCGGCACCCTGGATGACCAGAGGTGAAGGATAAAAGTCAGTCTTGATGATGGCCGCATTGTCGGTTCCGCAGAGATTGAAAAGAGGATGCGAAGCGTCAACATTCTCCAGACCGATTTTGGCCTTGTATCCGAATGTCGAAGAGTCATCCTTCACAAGCGAAGCTATAAATCTCTGTCTCAAGCCTTTATCTGCCGCCTGACGGTAACGCTCTGCAAAGAAGGCCTCATTTTCCTGAAGCATCCTGTAGAACTCAGGAACCTTGCCCTCGAAGAATTCCGGACCGAGGATAGGAGAAATCTCCACATCCTTTTCGTCGATTCCGACACCAGCCTCACGCGAAAGAATCAGAAGCTTGCGAAGCACGTCTCTTCCGCTCAGGTCCAGACGAGGATCAGGCTCGGTATAGCCTGCATCCTGCGCCCTTTTGACAACCTCGGCGAAAGTTCCGCCCTCACCGCCGCGGTAGTTGCTGAAGATGTAGTTCAAGGTACCGGAAAGCACGGCCTCTATTCTAAGAATCTCGTCACCGCTGTTCACGCTCCTTGAAATCGACTCCAGGATAGGCAGGGCCGCTCCGACCGTGGTCTCGTAGCGCAGCATGGCTCCGTTTTCAAGAGCCGTTGACTTGATTGCGGAATACTGCTTGTAAGGTGCGGAGAAGGTAATCTTGTTGCATGCCACAACCGAATATCCTTTCCGAAACAGGTTCATATATTTGTATGCGATGTCGGACGAAGCCGTACAATCGACAAAGATTGAATTCTCGAGAGTGAGGTTTGCAAGTGCCTCGAAATAAGCCTCATCTGCAGCACTTTCGCCTTCTGCCAGCCTTGAAGCCGCTTCCGCAGGATTGATTCCGCCCTTGTCCAGGACGAATTTTCGGCTGTTTGAAAGACCGCAGATGTGAAGCCTCTTGCCTGTGCGTGCCGCAATCTTGTCACCGTTCTTCGATATTATGTCCACAAGAGCCTTGCCCACAACTCCAAATCCTGCGATGAAAAGGTTGATGTCCTTCACTGTGCTCTTGTCAAAGAACTCGTTGTGGATGTGCAGGATTGCACTGTCAACATCTTTCGATGACACAATCACCGACACATTCCTTTCGGAAGACCCCTGAGCCGTAGCTCTTACCGGAATGCTGTGTCTTCCGAGAGCTGCAAGCAACCGTCCTGTAGCACCGCTTTGGTTGAGGAAGTCGTCTCCGACAAGGCATACGATTGAATAGCCTTTCTCCACTTTCAGCGGATTGAGCTTGCCGAGGGAAATCTCGTATGCAAAGCACTTGTCTGCGGCTTCCTTGGCCTTGTCTGCATCCTTTTCCGACACGGCGATGCACATGGTGTGTACGGACGATGCCTGGGTTATGAGGATGATGTTGATGTCGTTCTGGCTCAGAGTCTCGAACAGACGGCTTGAGAATCCCGGGATGCCGACCATGCCGCTTCCTTCAAGCGAGAGCAGGGCGATGTCGTCAGAGTTGGAGATACCGATGAGCTTTTCCTTGCTGCGAGGAGGGTTCTTCTCGATGAGGGTACCGGATGCCTCCGGGTCGAAGGTATTCTTAACATAGATTGGAATGCCCTCTGCAACGACAGGCTGGATTGTCGGAGGGTAGATGACTTTTGCACCGAAATGCGAGAGTTCCAGAGCCGCACGGTAGGATATATGATTGATTGAACGAGCGGTAGGGACAATCTTCGGATTTGAGGTCATCATGCCCGGGACATCGCTCCATATTTCAAGGATGCGGGCCTTGCAGCCGACTGCAAAAAGTGAAGCGGAGTAGTCCGAGCCACCACGGCCGAGAGTCGTCGTGCGTCCCTGCTTGTCCGAGGCAATGAAGCCCGGCATTACAAACAGCTGTGTAATCGGATTTTTCTCAATTGTGTCATTGATCCTTGAATATGTCTTCTGGATGTCAACGACATTCTTTCCGCCCTGTCTGTATGTCCTGATGATTTCTCTTGAATCAATCCACTTCGTGGCAATTCCTATTGATGCAAGTTTAGTCGCTATGATTTTAGTGGAACAAAGTTCTCCGAATCCCTGGATGGCGTCAAGGCTTGCCGGCGAAAGCTCTCCAAGAAGGAATACACCCTGGGCGATGCTGCGTAGCGAGTCGAAAAGAGCGTCACAGACCTCGGTTGACTCCTCATGTTTTTCAATCGGGAGAAGTTCGCGGATGATTGCATGGTGCCTGTCCTGAAGTCCGTCTATCAGGGTCTTGTATTCCTCATTCCTCTGGGATGCAAGGTTTCCTATCCTGATGAGGGTGTCGGTGCATCCGCCGATTGCAGAGACGACCAGAATGGTCCTGTCCCTTTCAACGGCCTTGGATACGATGTCCACCACCTGGGCCATTGCATTTGAGTTGGCGACCGAGGTGCCGCCGAATTTCATTACTTGCATATTGTGCCTATTTTATTCGTTCATATTGTTTAGAAGAGGGAGAATGATGGCTGTAAGCTGTTCATATTCAAGGAGGAAGCCATCATGTCCGAATTTTGAAGTAATCTCGTGGTATTCTGCTCCCGGAATCATTGAGGCAATCAGTTTCTGCTCCACGGTAGGGAAGAGGGCGTCGCTGTCAATGCCTATGACGACACTCCTGGCTTTGATGCTTCCGAGTGCGGCTTCGAGACCTCCGCGTCCCCTGCCGAGGTTGTTGCTGTCCACTGACAGCGAAAGATAGTAATATGAATAAGCATCGAACCTGTCTGCCAGTTTCTTTCCCTGATATCTCTGGTATGAGCCCGCACGGTCAGCGAAGAGGCAGTCGATATCAGCCTCTGCCTGGGTGTTGTTGTATCCGTCATAGCTTCTGTATGAAATCAGAGCAATGCTTCGTGCACATTCGAGGCCTTTGCGCCCGCCTTCAAGACTCTTGCACTCACGGAAGGTAGGGTCTGCTTCAAGAGCCATCCTCTGCGATTCCTCAGATGCTGTCAGCCAAGGACTTACCCTTGCATTACATGCTATGAAAACAGCATTTCGTATCATGTCCGGCTCCATCACGGCCCATTCAAGAGCCTGGAAGCCACCGATTGACCCACCGATCATGAGGTCAACATGGTCAATCCCCAGATGCTGGCAGAGCAGGAGGTCTGCCTTGATGATATCCCTGACAGTCGTTTTCGGGAAGTCGAAGAAATAAGGCTTGCCCGTTGCCGGGTTGGTGCTTGCCGGGCCGGAAGAACCGTAGGCTGAGCCAATCATGTTGGTGCAGATTACGAAATATTTCTGCGTGTCGAAAAGTTTGCCGTCCCCAACCAGCTGCGGCCACCAGTCGGAAGGGTTGGAATTGGCCGTAAGAGCATGGCAAATCCAGATGACACGCCTTGTGTCACCCTTCTCCCATGGCCTGTCGGAGGTATGATAGACCACTTTCAGGTTCTGTATGCTGCCGCCGCCTTCGAACTCGAAGATACCCGGATGTATGTATTCATGAATTGTCATATCAATGACGATGGTAAAACTATATTGATTCCAAACAATTTATAATATTTGTTCCGCGCCGCCCGGGCATCCCGCTCGGGTTATGGCATAGTGAAAAATATGCATCTTAGCGATGCATTCGTTTGGACATCATTGATATGAAGAAAGAATTTTCCATAGCGGCTGCAAATTTACAAAATCTCTTTTAAAGTGCAAATATGTAATTTTAATGTTTTTTGGTTAATTCTGTTGCTGAAAACGCTATGGCACATTCTCATGACATCATCAGGGAAGATCATCAGGGCACTCGACATACCTGCACGAGTCCACCAGGTTACAGGAAAACTATATAATGTAAGAAACCGACCCTTTTGGGTCGGCTTCTCTCTCTGAGGTTTAGGAATAGTACAGGATTTAGCAGTTCATCGCGCCGCAGCAGTGGATGACCTGTCCGCTGACATATGATGAAAGGTCGCTTCCGAGGAAGAGTGCAACATTTGCGACATCCTCAGGAGTACCGCCACGGCGGAGAGGGATTTTTGTCTCCCACTCCTGACGTACTTTCTCTGGAAGCGCGTTGGTCATGTCCGTGATGATGAAGCCCGGAGCGATGCAGTTTGCGCGGATGCCCCTTGGTCCCATTTCCTTTGCGATGGACTTTGCAAGTCCGATGAGGCCTGCCTTTGAGGCAGAGTAGTTGCACTGTCCGGCATTACCTGAAACACCGACTACAGAAGACATGTTGATTATGCTTCCGCCGCGCTGTTTTGCCATGATCGGAGTACATGCGTGTATGAAGTTGAAAGCAGATTTGAGGTTGACGGTAAGAACCGCATCCCACTGCTGCTCTGTCATCCTCATCATGAGTCCGTCTTTTGTGATACCGGCATTGTTGACAAGAATGTCAATGTGTCCGAACTCTGCAAGGATTTCCGCAACCACATTGTGAGTCTGTTCAAAATCAGCTGCATTGGATGCATAAGCTCTGGCTTTCACCCCGAATGCTTCGATTTCCTTCACCGTTGCCTCTGCAGCTTCGTTGATTACAAGATCGGTGAAGGCGATGTCTGCACCTTCTGATGCATATTTCAAAGCAATTGCTTTTCCGATTCCTCTTGCCGCACCTGTGATGAGGGCGACTTTCCCGTTAAGAAGTCCCATTTTTCTTTTATTTATGTTCATGAATACTCAGGATGAAGCAAGTCATCCGAAAAAACTGCGACAAAATTATCTATCTCTTCCCTAAAGCGCAAACATAAGTTCCTTTCTTTTGGCAAATTTGAGGTCATTGTGGTCAAAAAACCGTTTTTGTGGTCAAAAATCCATATCTTTGTGCCCGTTTTGAATAAAATACAAAGATGAACGCAGAAATCAGAAATCCGGAACTCTGGCCAGACGGCGCAATGAAAATCGAATGGGTGAAGCATCACATGCCCCTTTTGAGAGGTCTCGAGGAAGAATTCAGACAGACGCTTCCTTTTGCGGGCCTGAAAATCGCACTCTCTGTGCACCTTGAGGCAAAGACCGCCTATCTGTGCAGGGTGCTTGCAGCAGGTGGCGCACAGATGTATGTGACCGGAAGCAATCCGCTTTCCACCCAGGACGACGTGGCTGCCGCCCTTGTCCATGAAGGGCTGAATGTTTTTGCGTGGTACAATGCCACTGCACAGGAGTATGACAACCATATACGGCGCGTGCTCGAAGTCGGGCCGAACATCATCATCGACGACGGCGGTGACCTTGTTAATATGATGCACACCGAGTTTCAGGACCTCATACCTGAGGTTATCGGAGGCTGCGAAGAGACAACTACCGGCATCCTGAGGCTGGTCAACATGAACAGGGCAGGACAGCTCAGGTTCCCGATGATGCTGGTGAACAATGCCGACAGCAAGCATCTCTTTGACAACCGCTATGGTACCGGACAGTCTGTCTGGGACGGCATAAATAGGACCACCAACCTGATAGTTGCAGGAAAAACCGTTGTCGTAGCCGGTTATGGATGGTGCGGAAAGGGAGTTGCAATGAGGGCAAAAGGCCTTGGTGCACAGGTGATTATCACAGAGATTGACCCAATCAAGGCCATGGAGGCCGTAATGGATGGCTTTTCCGTCATGAAGATGGATGATGCAGCTGCCCTGGGAGACATGTTCGTGACCGTGACGGGATGTGACGGGGTTATAACGTCAGGTCATTTCATGAAAATGAAGGATGGCGCAATATGCTGCAATGCCGGACATTTCGACTGCGAGGTGGATGTCGCCGCTCTGAGGAAGATGTCAACAAGTTCAAAGGAGGCCAGAAAGAACATCATGGGATACAGGCTGCCAAATGGCAATACCATATATATAATAGCGGAGGGGCGCCTTGTGAATCTTGCCGCCGGAGACGGCCATCCTGCTGAAATCATGGATATGTCCTTTGCAATCCAGGCCTTGAGTGCCCTGTACCTTGTCCGCAATCGTGAGAAAATTTCAAGAGTGGAGGGGGAAATGGTCAATGACATTCCAAAGGAGATAGATATGGAAGTTGCTTCCCGGAAGCTCAGGTATTGGGGCTGTGAGATAGATGTGCTCACTCCTGAGCAGAGAAAATACCTGTACGGAGAGTAATTTACCTCCGGAAACCGTCAAAAATGCAGAAATTTGCAAAAAAAGTTCGAAAAACGCTTGCAGGTTTCAGAAAAAGTGGTACCTTTGCAATCCCGTTGAACAAATGACGGCAATGCGGAAATAGCTCAGTTGGTAGAGCACAACCTTGCCAAGGTTGGGGTCGCGAGTTCGAGTCTCGTTTTCCGCTCAAAAGAGGGATGAATCACAAATTGGTTCATCCCTTATTAGTTTGGAATACATCCCGGACTCGAACTCGCGACCGCCCCCGAGGGGCTGTCTGGCAAAGCCAGACTGGGGGTCCACGTAGAAGGCAATTAATCCGACATGAAAGTAATACTTGTAAATGGAAGCCCTCACCAGAAGGGCAGCA
>CALZOR010000084.1 GCA_945827785.1 uncultured Bacteroidales bacterium
TAATCCGACATGAAAGTAATACTTGTAAATGGAAGCCCTCACCAGAAGGGCAGCACCTACACAGCTCTATGTGAGGTCGAAAAAGAACTTGCCGCAGCAGGCATCGAAACAGAAATCTTCTGGATTGGAGCAAAACCGATTTCCGGATGTCTCGGTTGTGGACAGTGTCTCAAACCGGAAAATGCCGGCAAATGCTTCATGAACGACAGCGTAAACGAATTCCTGACAAAAGCAGCAGAAGCAGACGGATTCATTTTCGGCAGTCCGGTCCACTACGCCGCAATCTCCGGCGCCCTGTCATCCTTCATGGACAGAGCCTTTTACGGCAAAGGCAAGTTATTCAACTATAAACCTGCCGCCGGCATAGTATGCTGCCGCCGTGCCGGCTCAACGGCCGCTTTCGATGAGCTCAACAAATACTTCACGATATCATCGATGCCGGTAGTATCATCAAAATACTGGAACATGGTCCATGGAACCAAGCCCGAGGAAGTACTCCAGGATGCAGAAGGCATGCAAGTAATGCGTGAACTCGGCCGCAACATGGCATGGCTGCTCAAATGCATCCAGGCTGGTTGCAACGCAGGAATAGAGCTCCCTGAAAAGGAAGCTCCGGTCAAAACGAATTTCATCAGATAGGATTACTGCCTTGACTCTTTCACAAGGCTGATGAGTTCGGCGCGGCTGAGCGGAATCTGCTCAGGGGTGAAATATGCATGGTAGATTTCTCCCTTTTCACAGACGAAAACCCTGACTCCGGAAGGCGCATCTCCAAGAGGCTTTCCTGTGGCGCTGGTGGTGATATAAGGAATATCGCCATCGGCTGCCAGGTAGTTGTCATGCTTGTGCCCGCACACAACCGCTTTTACTCCGGTGCTGCGGAACAAGTCCCTGTAATAATTCCTCGTTTCAGTCCTGATATTGAAATATTCCTCATCCTCGTCCGCAGATTTGAGGAAGAACGGATGATGGGCAAGGACAATGGTGATTCCATCCTTGTCGCAGTCAGCAAGCTCATTCTCAAGCCATTCCTGCTGTCGGATGTCTGCCTCAGAGCCTTCCACATATTTATATAGGTTGCTGTCGATGCCGATCAGATGGACATTGCCTACTTCGGCGCTGAACTTGTCCTCTCCCATGTACCTGTTCCAATATGTCAGGTCCATGCTGCCATTTTTACCATTGACATCGTGGTTGCCCGGAATGCTGAACTGTCTGATTGCCGGGTCGATGGTGGCCGCAATGCGCTTGAATTCCAGCCATTGGAGGCTGTCCTTATGATCATGAACAAGGTCTCCGGTAAATATCACTGCATCAGGCATGGTCGCATTGATGGCGGCAGCGGCCTTTGAGAACATTTCCGTTTCATAGACCATGTCGGCATTTCTTGTATAGAATCCCATCTGAGGGTCGGACACCTGAAAGATTACAGTGGTGTCTTCTGTGCTGCAGGCTGTCAGCAGGGCCATTAAGGCAAGGGCGAATTTCAAATTTCTTTTCATTTTTATCCTGTTCTTGTTCAACGAATGCGAAGTTATAATTTTTTATGAAACTTCGGAATTATCAATTTCCTTAACGACAGAAATTTTGAAAAAAGTATTCTGCCATCATGACATGCCATGATACATTGGCATGGATATTGTCGCACTTGAATGCGTTTTGGAAAACACAAATTTAAACAACAGATATTATGATTTCAACAAATTTACAGAAAGCTATCAACGATCAGATTACCGCTGAGCTTTGGTCTTCAAATCTTTATCTTTCAATGGCATTCGCTCTCAAGGCAGAAGGCTGGGACGGTTTCGCTCACTGGATGAACAAGCAGTCTCTTGAAGAGAGGGAGCACGCAACGGCAATGGCTGACTACCTTATCAAAAGAGGTGGACAGGCTAAGGTTGCCATTATTGATGTCGTTCCTGAAAAATGGGGTAGTGTACTCGAGGTATTCGAGCATGTGTATTCGCATGAGTGCCACGTTTCGGAACTTATAGACAAGCTTGTTGATGTGGCAGCAGCAGAAAAAGACAAGGCTACTCAGGATTTCCTCTGGGGCTTTGTAAGGGAACAGGTGGAGGAAGAGGCAACAGCATCAGACATCGTTGAAAAGATCAAGAAAGCTGGTGATCAGGGTCTTTTCTTCCTTGATTCACAGCTTGGTCAGAGGTAGGCTTTCTGACAGCATATAGAAAATGAGGGATGGTCCGGCCGGCCATCCCTTTTTCGTTGCGTTCCGGTATGGATTTTCGTCACATTTTTCTGTTTTAATAAATTTTTGCAATAGCCGGGCAGTAGATTTGCGGAATGATTGCAAAACAAATATTACATGCGCTGAAATCGCTTGCCGACCTGCTGGCTCCAAGGGAGTGTGTTGTTTGCGGACATATCCTTGCTCCGGAGGAAAAACACCTTTGCCTTTATTGTCTGAATGACATCCCATACACAAGATTCGAAGGCAGAACCCATAATCCGATGGCGGACAAATTCAATTCAAAGATAGAAGAAGGCCGCAGCAGTGCAAATAGGGAATCATCGGCGCGTGAGCCCTATGCCTATGCAACCGCCCTGTTCTTCTATAGCCACAATGCAGGTTTCCGCCATATCCCGTACCAGATCAAATATCATGGAAATCTCAGGATTGGCAGATTTTTCGGCAAGGCACTCGGGGAAAGAATCGCTTCAAGCCCTCATTTTCAAGATATTGATGCAATAATACCGGTGCCTCTCCATTGGGCCAGACGTCTCAAAAGGGGATATAATCAGGCGGAAATCCTTGCAGTTGAAATAGCGCAGGCGACAGGAAAGCCGCTCAGGACAGATATTCTTATGAGGAAGCGACGTACCGTAACCCAGACCAAGCTGAGTGTTGAGGCAAAGACAAGGAATGTTGCCGGAGCATTTTCCGTAAGGCCGGGAATAAAAACAACAGACTTGTCCCACATATTGCTTGTGGATGACGTATTTACTACCGGTTCTACTTTGATGGCCTGCTTCACGGCTCTGCGGACCGTCTTCCCGCCTGACGTGAGGATCAGCGTGGCCACGCTGGGGTTTGTGGGAGAGGGATAAACCAGATAGTGTCAGAGATTGAGCGGCTGGACGGCATATTTGCCAGCCGCGTTGCCTGCCGACCATACTCCCGCCATCTAAATCGTGGACTATCCATAAAAAGGGGCGTTTCTGTGGACAGGGTGGTCAGTTGGGCGATCTTCTCCATAAAAACAGGGATTTCTGTGGACGCGAAGGTCGACCACATATAAATATAATGACATATGAAAAAGGATTATAGTGCTCTGAGCTTTTCAGAGAAGGAAAGGATCTGTGAAAATGTATTTGACAGCAACGGACCATACTGGCATATATATACTGACGGCACAATGATGCAGAACATCTTCTGCAGTGAAGAGGACTTCAAGACCGCCATGTGGATTCTTGCTGCCAGTATGCACATGTTCAAAGGAGTGCGGATCATCACATTTGAATTGATGACCAACCACGTCCACCTTATCTTGGCCGGGCAACGGGAGGAATGCATTAAAGCATTTGATCTGTTTGCAGCAAGACTCAGACAGGCGTTCCCAAAGAGACAACGCGCCATCGACTGGAGCAAATTTAAAATGGATATCCTGCCCATAGAGGACATCCAGGCACTGCGCAACGAAATCATATATGTCAACCGCAATGCTTTTGTGGCCAATCCGGCATACACTCCGGACTCCTATCCTTGGGGCGGAGGCTGTGCATATTTCAACTCGTGGCTCAGGCACTTAAAGACAACAAATTTGGGAAACCTGAAAGTGAACAGTCAGAGAGCACTTCTGCACACAAGAGATGTGGCACCGTTCTCGCAATTAATAGAAGTAGGCGGTATGCCCTTCATCCCATCCTTCTGCGACATCAAACTCGGAGAAAGTATGTTCAGAGATGCCAGGAGCTACTTCAATTCACTCACACGCAACGCAGAAGCATTCAGCCAGATCGCATCAAGGCTGAAAGACTCCATCTTCCTCACAGACGACGAACTCTACTCGGTCATCTGCTCTCATATTAACAAAGAATACTCAGTCAAGGCACCATCCCAACTCAGCGCCCAACAAAAGATCGACACAGCCCGCCAGATGCACTTTGGCTACAACGCCTCCAACCAGCAACTCAGAAGAATGCTGCGGCTCGACCTGTCAATACTAGAAGAACTATTTCCATAGCCTCGCTGTCTAGGAAAAGGCAAGGAAGGATGAAGAGAACGGTCGGTTTAGCGGTTATATCCATGAAAAGAGGCATTTCTGTGGATACGAGGGCGAAAGTGTGGCGTCTGTCCATAAAAAGGGCGTTTCTGGTGGATAGACGCAGGTAATCTAACAGGGTCAACCATATACGCCTGCTTCAGTGCGTTGAGAGAGACTTTTCCGCCACCTGTGAGAATCAGCGTCGCCTGTTTGTGCTTTGTCGGATGATGATTTTGCTGCGCGGGATGAAATAGTACCTGACAATGTCGTCGGCAACGCTCTTGTCTGAGACAATGATACTGTCGGCCTTGCGGCAGGCGCGCTTGTAACGGATGTTGAAGTAGTGGCGCTGCAGCCAGTTATAGCGATGCTCCCTGTCGCTAAGAAAACTCAAATCCTCGACATGGGCAACTTTCTTTCCGGATATTTTCACCAAATAGCGTCTCATCGCATAAATCTTTGCAAATTTAACTATTTTTGCAAATACACAGCAAATATATGGAAACAGCCTCAGGAAATAATATACATCCCATCCTCAGAGCAGCAGCGGCAGTTCTTCTGCTCGTCCTTGCAACATGTCGTGGAATGTCAGCACAAACGCCTCTGCCTCAGATTCATACAAGAATGTCCATAGATACTGACATTATGCTCATGAGGTATAATGCCACTCCCGGTTTCAACCATTCGTATGACGAATATATCCAATACCTACCCGGTCTTGCTTCACTGGGAATGAAGGCGTGCGGAGTTTCCGGAATGACAAAATGGGGAAGATTCGCCACATCGAGCGTCTTTTCTGCGGCGCTTATGGCCGGGGTTACCAACGGATTGAAATACACCGTCCGGAGAACGAGGCCGGACATGTCCTCCAAAAATTCCTTCCCTTCAGGCCATACGGCAACTTCATTCATGCTGGCTACGATACTGCACAAGGAGTATGGATGGAAATACCCCTGGGTGAGTTTTCTGGGCTATTCTGTTGCTGCAGTGACAGGTGCTTCGCGTATCCTCAACAACAGGCACTGGATGAGCGACCTTGTTGCCGGGGCTGCCGTCGGAATCGGAAGCGTTCATTTGGGATATTATCTTACAGGCTTGATATTCAAGAATAAAGGTTTGCAGGATGGCTTCCACAGACATCTTGTCTATATTGACGACAACCACAAATACTGGGGTGCCGACCTGAAATGCGGACGTCGTTTCATTCTGGGACAAAAGGACCTTAAGGAAGCATCTGTTCTGCCTTTCAGAGGCTCCGTTGCAGCGGCTGAGTTTGAAATTCCGCTCATGCCGATGACCGGAGCCCTGGTCAATGTCGGATGCAGCAGTCTTGTAATGAAGAATGACACTTCGCTCAATGCATACAATGCTGCTGCAGGCTTGTATTGGAGCCTTCCGTTCGCCAGGATTCTGGAAGTGCAGGCAAAGGGGGCCATCGGATATGCATGGCACAATCTGGGCAACGGAATAGATGTCCAGGCCGCCCTTTCTTTCAATGTCCTCGCCGGAGAAAACTTCAAGATAAAGGCTTTCGCCGAGTATGAAACTTTCAGTTACTCTGAGCAAAAGCCTTTCATTAATTCCTTTGTCGTAGGCTGGTCCACGGGATTCTGCTGGTAGGACTATACTACGCGCACCTTGAAAATAGCCTTGTGGATGGCTCCTTCGCCGATGAGCGGGGCATGGGCTGTTTCCGGAGCGAAGGTCACAACTTCTCCAATGCCGGCGGTTATTGTTTTCTCAAATGGATCCGAATAGAAAAGGATGTCCTTGACCTCATCCATTTCCCCGACCGGGTTGGTGCACTCGCTGCGAGGCTTGACCCCGAAGGTCTCAGGCTTGGAGAGCGGAATCTGGATGTCGATGTACTTGTCGTGGACTTCCAGACGTGCCTGTTCAGGTGTCTTCATATTTGAATCCACGATGTTTACGAACAGATTGTCTCCGTCGATGAAATGTTTGCCGTTCTCAAGGGCATTGAGGTCTGTGTTGGCTATGAACTCGATTGCCTTGGCATAGTACGGGTTCAGCATCAGTGTTTCTTCCATAATGTGATTTGAACAAAAATATTTGTGCGAATCTACAAAATTTGTCTTAACTTTGCAACGGATTGCTCTGGTGTTGGAATTGGTAGACAAGAGGGACTTAAAATCCCTTGCCCAGTAAT
>CALZOR010000085.1 GCA_945827785.1 uncultured Bacteroidales bacterium
ACCCCCGGCCCTCTGCTACCAAGCGGCATCAGCCGCGCATCGGAGGACGGAGTTTTTGTCACTTTTGTCCGTAAAATTGGCGTTTTCCCGGACAAATCTTCAGTTTTCTTTCTTCGGGTTGCAAAGTAAGTTGCAGCGGCAGATAGCTGACGGCGGCATTGGCTCCCGAAAAGAAGGGGCCACGAAGTGGAAGGACCGCCGGCGGCTATTTGCCGCTGCAACATTCATCACTGTGACCAGGTCAAGTGCAATATTAACATCAGCGAGGATTCGAAATGTGGCGGGATTGCTTGAAGGCTCGTATATTTTGGTTCAGGACGGGGTGTTCTGAGGCGGGAAGGGCCCAGGCAAGAAAGCGCTCGAGGATATAGTCTTCTGTCTGCCTGGTAGGGTGACACATGTCCTCAGCGTAGAACCGGTAGTCACGGAGTTCGTCCATTACGATTTCATAGCTTGGGAAATAGTCCATGCCTGACGGCGCACATGGTGAAGCGCAGGTGGGAACGCCTGGGGATTCGCAGGAAAGGACGCCGCTTTGAGTGCCGGGATTCAAGAGGGCGTCGATGCCGAGCAGCAGTGTGGATTTGCTGAGCTGATTGCCATGGGCGCCGTCTGCGAGATGGCGTATCGGACTTACCGTAAAAATTAATTCCTTTTGCTCCGCGTGGCAGGATGTAGTGCAAAGCGCCGGGGACTCCGCGTGGCGGGATGTAGTGCAAGACGCCGGGGACTCCGCATAACGGGATGTAGTGCAAAGCGCCGGGGATTCCGCAGGAGAGGAGGCGGTGCAGAGTGCCGCGATTTCCTGAAGACATGCGGTGACCTGAGAAGGAGAGAGCCGCTCACGTGCAAACTCTGCTGAAGGACGCTTGAGACAATTGGAAACAACGAAATCCTTCTCGATATGCCTGAAACACCAGGACGTGCCAAGTGTTATGATGACCTTGTTGCACGAGCGGAAGAACGCAGACGCCCTTTCAAGCGCCTCGTTGGCATTCTCCAGAAATTCTCCGGAAGTCCTCCTTGCAAAAGAAGTGTGGTGGCTGAAAGAACAAACAAGATCGGCTCCGGCTCCCATCATGACGCATTCATCCTCCGAAAAAGGAACGCCGCTCACAAGACGCCTCACGCAACTGAGAACCGACATCGGATTGTACAATGTCCCGAAGGGATTGACAAGCACATCAAAACCATAATCACGAAGACGCAAACCTATGTTCTCGGCAAAGCAGCTGCCCAGAAATAAAATCCTGTCATTGTATGAAATGCCCACCTTGCAAGGGGCGTCTGTTACTGGAGTCTGTAGCTTCATTTTTAAATTGTTTATGTATTTATTTCTGGTAAACAGCCCTCTGTCCGCTTCGCTCACTCGAGAAGAGAGGATACAATCTATTTCCTTCGTGTCCGACTGGAACGGGCACTTGCATGCCGCATGTTTCTCTGATATAAAAAAAGTGGCGACTAAAAGTTGATTTTTAGCCACCACTCTGTAACCGTTTGCCGTGAAGAAATTATTTCTTCTTGTTAGCGTATCTCTGATAGAATTTGTCAACGCGACCTGCAGTATCGACGAGTTTCATCTTACCAGTGTAGAACGGGTGAGAAGTGTTTGAAATCTCGAGTTTTACAACCGGGTAGGTAACGCCCTCGATTTCGATGGTCTCCCTGGTGTTAGCACATGAACGGGTGATGAACACCTCGTCGTTTGACATATCCTTGAAAGCTACAAGACGGTAGGTTTCGGGATGAATTCCTTGTTTCATAATCTTATAAATTTTAGTTAACTAATTTTCGAGCCGCGAAAGTACAACTTTTTTTTCTTTTATCCAACAAAAAATCTATTTAATTCTATATGGCTGGTCTTCATAGAGTATGAACTTCTTTGCCTTGCGTATCCATTTCTGCTCTTCCAGCTTCACATGCTCCCTCATTTCCTGGGCAGAAATCTCCCCGTTTATGTATGAAAGCAGAACATTATCAGACAATTTCGCCTCAAAGCCCTCCTCCAGACGGAACTCAGGATAACGCTCATGGAAAAATCTAAGAAGATGCATGGTATGAAGGAAGCTGTGGTATTCTGCACCCGGCTCAAGCAGAATCTGGTAGCCGAAGCATTTCTTGCCCTCGTAACGCCCGCACGCAGGAGTGAACGAACAAGGCCTGAGCAAGGCACCCGGAGCGACAGGCACCACATCCGAAGACGAAGGCTTGACATAAGGCGCCCCGAAATATTCATAAGGGCGAGCCGTACCGATGCCCGGAGTAACATTGGTATTATTCCACAATCCCCCGCCGCTGTACATGTCGCAGGTAAAGAGGCCGGGAATGTCGGATGCCGGGGCTATTGCCCACGGCAGCAGCTGCTTGCTGGCATCCGCCGCAAGAGCTGATATAACGTGCAGGGCAAATTTTGCCCCGATTTCGTTGTAGTACAGATTAGCCAATTCCCCGAGGGTGAGCCCGTGCCTGTGGGCCACCTTCGGGACAAAGTCCTCGCATGTCGAAGAAGGCATGGTACCCTCAACTACCCTTCCCGCCGGATTGATATGGTCCACTATATATAAGGATGGTGCATCATCCTTCATGTCCTTCAAGGCGAGCATAAGGCGCATCACATCCTTGGTATAGTTGAAATACCTTGTTCCAACATCCTGAATCTCAACCACAATGGCATTAAGTCCGACCAGTTCCTCCTTGCGGAAATCAATGTGGTTCGTCGCCGGAGTCAGTTCGGTGTCACGCGGAGAGAAAATGGTTTTCAGATTGCCTCTTTCGCGGAAAATGTCATAGAGATAGCGGCCCTTGCCAGGGTCCCAGCAATTGTGCGTACAAAAACAGCCGACGCTGCCCTCAAGCAGCGCCTTGTCAAGCTGTTCTTCAAGTGAAGTGGTCCTGAATGAAAACATCAGCCGATAATCTGTTTTGCGATTGAGATGATCTGCTCCGCGTTTGCATCTGCAGCCTCCTTGGTTGCGGCCTCGGCATAGATGCGGATAATCGGCTCAGTATTGGACTTCCTGAGGTGAACCCATTCTTTGCGTGATTCAAACGAAATCTTCACTCCGTCAACCGTATTGATATCCTCTGAAGCATAGACCTCTTTGACTTTCTCAAGAATGGTGTCGATCATCGCTTTGTCTGAAAGCTCTATCTTGTTCTTTGCAATCACATACTGAGGATAGGTTGCAAGGAGCTCTGATACCTTCATATTCTTCTGTGCAAGGTTGGTGAGGAAGAGAGCCACTCCGACCATCGCATCACGGCCATAGTGAAGTGCAGGATAGATGACACCTCCGTTACCCTCACCGCCGATAAGTGCTCCGCACTCCTTCATCTTGGTCGTCACATTGACCTCTCCGACAGCAGCGGCATAGTATTCTCCGCTGTATTTTTCAGTCACGTCACGCAAAGCTCTTGATGATGAGAGGTTTGAAGAAGTTGCAAGAGAGTAAGGAGCGGTGACCTCCTCGATTGACTTGCCGGTATTGAGTGCCTCGTTGTATGCTCGGCCGAGCAGATAGTCTGCAACGCTTACCAGAGTGTATTCCTCTCCGAATGGTTTTCCATCTTCGCAGATGAGTGCGAGACGGTCAACGTCAGGGTCAACGGAGATTCCGAAATCAGCCTTGTTGGCAACCACTGCCTCAGAAAGCTCCACGAGGTTTGCAGGAAGCGGCTCAGGATTGTGGGCAAACTGTCCTGTAGGCTCACAGTTCACCATGACACATTCCACGCCAAGCCTTTCAAGCAGACGTGGCATGATGATTCCTCCGACTGAATTGACGGCATCGAGGGCAACCTTGAAATGAGCGTTCCTGATTGCCTCCACATCGACAGCATCAAGAGCAAGAACCGCATCAAGGTGTTCGTCTGTGAAATCCCTCTCCTCAATCGTTCCGAGAGAATCCACGTCAGCAAAGTTAAAGTCCTCTTTTTCAGCACATTCAAGTATAGCTGCACCCTCTTCGGCATTGAGGAATTCTCCTTTTTCATTAAGAAGCTTGAGAGCGTTCCACTGCTTTGGGTTATGCGAAGCAGTCAGGATGATGCCACCGTCAGCTTCAGCGAAAACCACGGCCATCTCCGTAGTAGGAGTTGAAGCAAACCCTGCCTTGACCACATCCACGCCGCAGGCGATGAGAGTACCGCATACAAGCTGCTCGACCATCTCTCCGGAAAGTCTGGCGTCCTTTCCAACGACTACCTTGTATCTCTCCCCTGCCGGCTTTGGACGACGCTCACGGAGTTTTTCGCAATAAGCATAGGTGAATTTCACAATGTCGATAGGAGAAAGTCCCTCTCCCGGTGCTCCGCCAATGGTTCCGCGGATGCCTGAAATTGATTTTATCAGTGTCATGTCAATAATGTTTGGTCCGCAAATTTAGGAATAATTTTGCTTTTCCTTGCAATTTAATTACTTTTGCGCTCTCAAAGCGGGCAATGGACCGTTTCGAGCCGCCAAAGGCGGTCAGTGTGCTTGGTAACCACTTATAAAAACAAGAATGGTAAACAAATCTGTCAATGGAAGAAAGGCAAGCGTTTCTGTGCCCTTTCTCGTGATGTCAATCTTATTCGTCGTATGCCTGATTGCATCAAATCTTTTTGAAACGAAACTGTTCACTGTCTGCGGGATTTCGCTCACGGGCGGGGTAATCATCTTTCCTGTGTCCTATATAATAAATGACTGCCTTGTGGAGGTCTATGGATACCGAAAATCCAGACTTGTGATCTGGATGGGCTTCGCCATGAATTTCTTCGTCGTGGCAACTGCACAGATTGTGAGACTTCTCCCGGCTTCGCCTTTCTGGGACGGAGGCGAGCATTTCAATTATATATTTTCTCTTGCCCCGAGGGTCACACTCGCTTCCCTGCTTGCATTTATAAGCGGGTCCACGGTCAACGCCATGATAATGAGCAAGATGAAAGTTGCACAAAAAGGAAGGGGGTTCTCCCTGAGAGCGATTGTTTCCACCATCGGAGGCGAGGGTGTGGATTCACTTATATTCTTCCCCATTGCATTCTGGGGCATCGGAACGGTTGAAATGGCCAGACTCATGGTCACACAAATCGTTCTGAAAACGGCTTATGAGATTGTGATACTTCCGCTTACCAACTTCTGTGTAAACCGCCTCAAGAAGATAGAGGGAGAAGATGTATATGACACAAATATTTCCTATAATCCATTTAAACTGAAAGACTTGCAATAAAATGACAACATCTATTGAATCAAAAGGGACAACCATAAGAGAAGAAGCCCTGGTCGTATTCAGCGGCGGGCAGGACTCCACGACATGCCTGTTCTGGGCACTGAAGCATTTCTCTAAGGTGCATACGATTACATTCGGCTATGGTCAGAAACACAGTGCGGAGATTGAGTGCGCAAGGAAGATTGCAGAAAGGGCCGGAGTGGATTTCCATTTCATGGACGTATCGTTCATAGGCCAGCTCGGAGCAAATTCACTGACAGACACGTCAATTGAAATGGACCAGGAGAAGCCTGCAGACAGTTTCCCGAACACATTCGTCCCGGGAAGGAACCTTTTCTTTCTGAGCATTGCAGCAGTCTATGCAAGGGAAAAAGGTATAAGGCACATTGTTACAGGAGTTTCCCAGACCGATTTCAGCGGATATCCGGACTGCAGGGATTCTTTCATCAAATCCCTGAATGTCACCCTCAACCTTGCCATGGACAATCAGTTTGTAATCCATACTCCGCTGATGTGGATTAACAAGGCTCAGACATGGGAGATGGCAGACCGCCTTGGCGTGCTTGACCTTGTCAGAAGCGAAACTCTGACATGCTACAATGGCATCAAGGGAGACGGATGCGGTCACTGCCCTGCCTGCAAGCTGCGCCGCGCCGGCCTCGAGTCCTACCTCTCATCAAAAGAAACAAAAATTGACTATTAATTATTTTAAGTTTCGCATTTAGCGAAACTACCATATTTAGAGACCTTTAGGTCGTGGGTAAGTCCCTTCCCCGGGGGAAGGGATTTAGGGATAGGTCCTCGTAGAAAGGGAAATGTGCGGTGGGAAGAAGTTTCGCAAGCGGCACAACCCTCAGGATCATAATAAGTTATAACTTGCGAAACTTGAGTAATTATGCATACAAGAGAATCAGACAAGCTTCAAGCCCTTGGCAAAAAGACCGAATATAAAAGCACATATGCCCCGGAGGTCCTCGAAACCTTCATCAACCGCCACCAGGACAACGACTACTGGGTGCGCTTCAACTGTCCAGAATTCACAAGCCTTTGTCCGATTACCGGACAACCGGACTTTGCCGAAATCAGGATTTCCTACATCCCTGACGTGAAAATGGTGGAAAGCAAAAGCCTCAAGCTCTACCTCTTCAGCTTCCGCAACCACGGTG
>CALZOR010000086.1 GCA_945827785.1 uncultured Bacteroidales bacterium
TAGAGCACCTGCTTTGCAAGCAGGGGGTCAAGAGTTCGAATCTCTTTATCTCCACTTACCAGACCATTCATTTGAATGGTCTTTTTTTTCTTATACAACCTTCCTTAATCTTGAAATTCTTTGATTGCTATAAAATTCTTGCTCTCGTATTTGATTCTATGTTAATATTTTGTATCTTTCACGACAATAATTAATGTAAAAATTTTAACAATTGATATGAAAACGCGTGGATTATTCTTGCTTTTAGCTTCAACAGTCCTTTTCTACGGCTGTTTGAAGAATACGCACCACGAAACTGGTGTCGAAGAAGAAATCTTTGATTTCGATTATTCAACTAAAGCTGAAGGCGTATCATTGGACGTTGAGTATACCAATACCGGAGTCAAGGCTCCTGTGTATTTTGAGATATACGATACCTGTCCGGTGGATCTCAAATCAGAAAAGCTGAACTATGTCAAACTTGATGGCGTTCTTCCTATCTACAGCGCATACACTGATGCGAACGGAAAGTACACCGCTACCATTGACCTTCCGGCTTATGCCTCCAAACTCTATGTCTACGCTCCTGCCTTCTATGCGAGGACCCTTATCGAAGCCGAAGTTAAGGATGGCATAGTCAAAGTTACAGATGCTGTGGCTGAGCCTTCAATAGCTTCTGCTGTTGCTCTGACTACCACAACCGAGGAGCACTATTCTTATGTCGCTGATAATTGCGAGAAGCCTCGTCCAAACGAATATAAGGACAAAACCTGGAAGACCTGGCTCGGAGAGTATGACATTTATGCAAACGGTGCCGTTGACAGCTATGTCTGCACAAACTCTGGTCTTCTTCCAAAGGACCCTTCAAATCTTTTCCTGACCTTCCACGAGGCTCTGGCTCCAAAGGGAGGAAATAACTGGTCTCCGGGAGAAGAGTTTATCAATACTGACGATATATGGATGCGGGAAGCCGGCCCGATTTCAGTTACTTTCCTTGGCCAGAACACCTGCTTCAACAATTCTGTCGGATACTATTACTATAGCGAAGGCAATAAGCCTGCATCCCTGAAAGACGCCAACATTATTTTGATTTTCCCGAATACCCAGGATGGTATGTGGGAGAAGTCTAACAACACTAACTTTAATACTATTCCTTCAACGGGAATGAAAAGAAACACAACGGTTCAGTTGAAGTACTATCCGAATATTGCCAAGGGCAGTAAGGAAGGTGCGACCGACATCTTCCCTGAGGGAACCCGCATCGGTCTTGTGCTTGCCTGCAATGCTTTCTCCAACAGGGTCGGACTCGTGGAAAAAACACAAGTTAAGAACCGTTCTACAACAACCCCAGGCCTCAGTCTTGACCATAACGGAAAAGTGATTGAAGGTGAGACCAGATCCGTTATTTTCCGAGTTGATGAAGACGTTTTTGTAGGCTTTGAGGAGTATAAAGACGACAAGAATTTCACCGATTGCGTTCTTTCAATCAATACCATTCCTTCAGACGCTCTTGTGGTTGAAAAGGTGATAAAAAACGAAGACCTTCAAATCACATCAACGAAGTCTGCAGCCGTCTATGCCTTCGAGGACTTGTGGCCTTATCAGGGTGACTATGATTTCAATGACGTGATTGTTGACTACCAGCGCGAGACCATCTTTACTCAGGGAAAGAAAATCGCAGAGTCCTTCATTCTCAAGACTTATCAGAACATCGCCGGTAACCAGAATGGTCTTGGCGTCCAGATTAACAAAACAGGTAAAGGTTATTCAGACAACTTCGAGTCACAGGGCTCTATGTCCTGCCTCATCAAGAAGAAGGGAAGCGATGTGTATGAGCCTGTGGAGCTTGCCTATGAGCCTAAGAACGTTGACGGCAACAACAGGAAGCCTGTTTATCTGATAACCGACAATGTCCAGGAGAATATGGGTGCCGAGTATAAGCTCACCTACACCTTCAACTACGCAGTAGAACCGGATAAAGATTTGGGAATCGATATTCTTCCGTTCATCTACCGTAACCTTGACAACGGAAAGCGTTGGGAGGTTCACGTCGCCAAGGAGAGACCGACATTCAAGATGGACGAAAGCCTGTTCGGAATGGGTGACGATGCGTCAAGAATCAATTCTGACTACTGTTTCATCCGTAAGGGAGGTAAACAATATCCGTTTGCAATCCGTCTTGAAGGCGCTACAGTCAATAACATCACACCTCTTCTCAATCCGGCAAATGAGAGGAAGTCGATAGACACGATCTATCCTGGTTACAAAACGTGGTGCGATAAATTTGGCAACCAACAATATGCAGATTGGTACATAAAGCCAGCCGAGACCCAGAAATAGTTTGATTCTTTACAGCTGAGATATGAGGGTAAGCGACCAATAAGTGATTATTGGTCGCTTACTTCGTAGATGGCTGCGACTCCACAGCGAGGCTGCTCGCCCTGCCACAAAAAGCTACATATGCGGCAAAAAAGTTAGAGTATGCCCTTGATTTTCCTGTAAAGTATGAAGAGTTCCTCCGGAGTTTCCTTCTTGCCATGTTGTATCCATACCTGGAGCGTGCTGGTTAGTAGTGCTGCAACACCCTTTGAGAGATACTCAATCTCGTCTTTGGTGAAGTCTGTGCGGAGCTTCTTTATTTCGTTTGTCAGAAACTCTCCTCCGTGGTTGACCAGTGTACGCTGGATTATGTCCATCCTGTCGCAGTTGGCAAGGGCCTCCAGTATCTGGCTGTGCCCTCTCCAGTATTTGAGCGAGAACAGGACGAGTTCGTCCCTCTGGTCCAGGTCTATGCCCGCATAATCTCTGAGAAGCATATCAAGAACGCGGTCGCAGGCGTAGGCAAGGACATCCATCGGGGTGTCAAAACTTCTGTAGAATGAAGACCGGCTTACTCCGCTTGCCGTTGCAATGTCGCTGACGCTTATCTCTGACATCATTTTGGCAGACAGACATTGTGTCAGTCCGTCAACGATCTTCTGTGCCGATGCTATCTGTCTTTTGTCATTATTGATGTGATACATATTTTCTGACTTCTGTATCGCATGTGTTTTACGTTACATTTGTCGCACAAATTTTGAAGAAAAAATGAGAAAAACAAATACAAGGCAATGAAAAGACTTATTTTGATTCCGATTCTCCTGCTTCTGGCACAATACGGTGCTGATGCTCAGCAGGTGCTGACTTTGGAGGACTGCCGCCAGATGGCTGTGCAGGGAAACAAGAACCTTGACCAGGCACGTCAGAAGGTGAAGATGGCAGAGTATGACAGGAAGATAGCTGCTGCCAATTACTTTCCTGAGATTAAGGCGACAGGTGCATACCTTTACAATAACAAGAATCTTGTCCTCATAGATGACCAGACATCAGATGCCCTGAAAAACATGGGTACAACCGTCCAGGGACAGTTCAATGCCCAGATGGAGCAGTTGATGGCAGCCATCAAGACCAATCCTTCCGCAGCGATGGAGTATATGAAGAGCCCCATGTGGCAGACCGTTGTCGGCGCTCTTTCACAGACGGATGTATCTGCCGCACTTAATACGGTAGGTTCGAGCATCAGCGAGTCGTTCAACCTGGATATACAGAACGTTTACGTAGGAGCTGTATCTCTGCAGCAGCCCGTTTTCGTGGGTGGAAAGATTGTGGCATCGAACAGGATGGCAAAGTATGCTGATGAGTTGGCGCGCGTACAGTATGAAGGGGAGTATGAAGATGTTCTTCTTACCGTAGACCAGGCATACTGGCAGATTGTATCCATCGCGAACAAGAAGAAGCTTGCGGAGGATTATGCCGCTCTTCTTGACCATCTCTGCAAAGATGCAGAAGTTTCGGTCGCCGAGGGTGTCGCAACGCAGTCCGATCTCCTTTCAATAAAGGTGAAGTGCAACGAAGCCCAGATGCTCCTGAGCAAGTCGGTTAATGGACTTGCACTTTCCAAGATGCTGCTCTGTAAGCAGATTGGGCTTCCTCTCGATTCTGAGATTACACTGGCAGACGAAACTCTTGATGTGATTCCGATGCCTGAGTTGCTAGGACGTAAAGATATGGATAGCATACTCGCAGACAGGACGGAAACACGCAGCCTTGATCTCGCGTCGAAGATTTATGACCAGAAGGTGACAATAGCCCGTGCCGACGGACTTCCAACTGTTGCCCTCACGGCCAACTATCTCATAAGCAATCCTAGTTCATTCAACGGATTCAAGAATGAGTTCGGAGGTTCCATCCATGCGGGAGTTCTGGTCAGTGTTCCTCTTTTCCATGGAACAGAGGGCATTCAGAAAACGAAGAAGGCCAAGGCCGAAGCAGAGATGTACAGGACAAAGTACCAGGATGCCTGTGAAATGATTGGCCTTCAGGTGGAACAGCTCACACGTCAGCAGGACGAGGCTCTTGAAAGAGTGAACATGACAGAAAGCAGCCTTGAAAGTGCCGAGGAGAATCTTCGTGTCGCGATGCTCGGCTTTGAGGAGGGTGTTGTAAGTGCAAGCGTGACCCTTCAGGCACAGACAGCATGGATGCAGGCGCATTCAGAATATATAGATGCATGCGTTGAACTTCAGATGAACCATGCCAATCTTCTCAAGGCACAGGGCGAATACAATTTGAATAATTAAATAAATATATAAAATGGCAAAGAAAAATTACAACCTCATAGCAGGTGTGTCAGCGCTCGTCGCAGTTATACTTATTGTAGCCGTTGCCGGCTATTTCATTTCAAAACCTAAGGCACCGGTGATCCAGGGCCAGGCAGAAGCAAGTGAGTACAGGATTTCCGGAAAGGTTCCGGGAAGAATAGAGGAGATGTACGCTAAGGAGGGACAGCGTGTCCAGAAGGGTGATACTCTCGTGTATATCGATTCCCCGGAGGTTCGCGCAAAGCTTGCGCAGGCCAATGCAGCAAGGGCCGCTGCACAGGCACAGAGTAGCAAGGCGAAGGCAGGTGCGCGGTCGGAGGAGATCGCAGGTGCATATAATCTCTGGCAGTCTTCGATCGTGCAGGAGGATGTTATGAAGAAATCATTCGACCGCATCCGGAGACTCTACGACCAGAAGGTGGTATCTGCTCAGAAATATGATGAGGTGAAGGCCAAGTACGATGCAGCCGTTGCCACATCCGCTGCGGCCAAGAGCAAGTACGACATGGCGGTGAACGGTGCCCGCCAGGAGGACAAAATGGCCGCACAGGCTCTCGTGGCACAGGCGGAAGGAGCAATCATGGAGGTTGAATCCTACCTTTCAGAACTTTATCTCACATCACCTGTCAATGGTACTGTTTCGGACGTGTTCCCGATGCCGGGAGAGCTTGTAGGTACAGGTTCACCTATCATGACCGTTGTCGACCTTGATGACATATGGTTCACCTTTAACGTGAGGGAAGACAGGCTTGCAGACATGACACTCGGAAGCAAACTCACACTCATTGTACCTGCTTTGGGTGGAAAGGAAGTGCAGGCCACTGTGAGCCACATGGCCGTGCGTGAGTCATATGCCACATGGAAGGCCACAAAGGATACAGATTCATACGATGCGAAGACATTCGAGGTGAAGGCGGTTCCTGATTCGAAGGTTGAAGGTCTTCTCCCTGGAATGACAGTGTTGATCAAGTGAAGAAATGAAAAAATATCTTGATGTAATAAAGCGCGAACTGGAAATCTGGAGGAAACGTCCGGTATACTTCCTCGGTTCGATAGTGGTGATGCTCTTCTGCACCATCTTCTATCTGACCTTCCTGGGGGACGGTGTCCCTTCCAAACTTCCTATCGGAGTTGTGGACTATGACAACTCTTCGCTCACCAGGAACTTCATCAGGCAGCTGAATTCCACGCAGCTGGGAGAAGTGATCATGTATGATGATTACGCGTCTGCCAGGAAGGATATGGAGACGGGTGAGATAACCTCCATATGTGTGCTTCCTGAAGGCATGTATGCCGACGTCCAGGCGCAGAGGAAACCGGAGTTCACCTTTTATGTGAATACTCTCTACTTTCTTGGCGGTTCTCTCGCCTACAAGGACATCCTTACGATGATCAACCTCACATCCGGCGCCGTGAAGAGGCAGGTGTTTAGGATGAAGGGCATGAGCGAGTATGCCATAATGGGTCAGTTGAGACCGGTGGACATAGATATCCACATGATAGGCAATCCGACGATGAACTATGGGGCATACCTTGCCAACATGATGCTCCCTGGAGTTCTGCAGATGGTCATAGTGATACTTGTCATCTATTCTCTCGGAACGGAGCTCAAGTATGGCACGTCCAGACATCT
>CALZOR010000087.1 GCA_945827785.1 uncultured Bacteroidales bacterium
CTTCCTTCGCCGCTCTCTGTAGTTCCGATGGCCACCGGCCATCTGCAATCATTGTTGTCCATATTCTATAATCCTTTAAGTTCCCTGAGTATCTTCCTGAGCGCCTTCAGGAAGTCCCCGGCCAAATTGTCGTCTTTTCGGCAGTCCGGAAGCCTGGAGATGATATCGGTCTGAAGCCGGTCTTTAATCTCTTCGCAGTCCATTCTCGGATCTTTGTCAAAGTCCTTAAGCAACCATCTGTGGCTCTCTTCTACCTCCTCCAGTTCGAAATACTCAATGCCCCTCCTCCAGACGAACTCCCCGAGGCTCTCTCCTGAAGGGCGGCTCTGGGCCTCGTGCATGAACTTGTCCACGAACTCCTGCTCGGTGCAGTCCTTCCACCAGAAGAAGCGCGTCCCGTCCTGCTCGCTTATCTGCTGCACGGTCACGTCCACCTTCACCTCGAAGGTGTTCATCCTCAGAAGGTCCGGGATAGGGTAGTCCTGATGGGTCACGACTGCGTGAGTCGCATAGCACATGCAGATATGGTCGAGTTTCGGATGCCTCAGCCAGCTTTCCGCCCAGGTCGTGCCGTCGTCGAGATGATTGTCGATGTCAAGCTCGTCATCGCTCATCGAGGACTTGTGTCCGCAGCCCTGATTCCAAAATGGACGGCAGGAGATGATTTCCAGGTCTCCCTTGACATCCCTCTGGAGGGTGGCGTTGACAAGGATCATCCTCGAGAAGTCGGACCCGTAGAACCCGTCATCCTCCAGGTGTATAACGTCCTGCGCCGAGTCTCCCCAGTACTTCAGCGTCCCTTCCACCGTGAGGTCATCGTCCTTTGGGTCCATCGGGAGGTCAAGGATATTCCGGTACATCCTGCCGGTCCTGGAGAACATGTCGCAGGTAAGTTCATACAGATGCGCATTGACGCTCTCCATCCTTTTTACCTCTGCCTCGGAGCAATGGATTTCGAACATCTTCGAAAGAAGATAGTAGCGTCTCCCGAGCAGGTACTCGACCTTCTCGGCTGTCCTTTCGCTCTTCTCCCAGCGTCTGGACGAGAGCTTCAGGGGGTCTCCCGTGAGGCGGAGTATGCTTTTCTCCACCTTCTGCACCTCTGCGCGGTACCTCTCTATTCTCTCTTCTTCCGGGAGTGTCTCAAGAGCATCGATGATCTCGAACCATTTCATGTGCTGCTCATATAAATCGTCGTAATGTTTCATCGTTCCTGTCATTTAGCTGCAAATATGGGATATGACACTGCAATAACATGGCAGGAGAAAATCCTGCCGTAGAATTGCAGCAGAGCGTGTTTCCTTTGCGTTCAAACAACAGACAGCGATGGAAACAAACGGTCCGGATTGTCTTCCGTCAGGCCGCACCGGAGAGACAGGATAGTCCTGCCAGCATGCCCGGTGCTGAGGCTCTGTCAGGGGAAGGGGACTTTCTCTATTGCAAGGGAAAGAGAACCAAGCGCATTCAGGGACCGATGGTCGCTTCGGAAGAGTATAGGAAGATTGCGGATTATCTTCGGACTCACAATTAAACACACTGCCACATTATTGCATTGAGAGACTGTTTCTTTGCAGTTGAAAACAAAATTACTTTATATGGAAAAGATCAGTTTAAGTGAGGGTCTGATGGCCCAGATGATGGAGAATGAGGCATGGGTACACATCTCAAAAGAACATCCATTCTCCTTGGATCAGCTCGAGAAGTATGCAGACAGAATTGACTGGGAAGAGCTTTCCTGTAATGGGGATGTATATTGGACAATCCCGATGCTTGAAAAGTTCAAGTCAAGACTCAATTGGAGCCTGATTGCCAGAAATATTTCAGAAGAGAAGGTCAGCGTAGAGATGCTAGAGAAGTTCAAGGATATCTGGGATTGGGACGAATATTCAGATCATGGTTCACTCACCGAGGAGATTGTCGAGCGATTTGCAGACAGGCTCAATTGGAGAAAACTAATAAACAACTATTCTCTGCGCAACTGGGATGTTGAAGCCTTGTTCCGCAAGTATGAGGACCGGATTCCAGTGTCGGATTTCAAGGACTCAATGTTATGGGACGAGTTGGTTGCAAAGAAGGGGATTGAATTGAGACGCAGAATGCTTCTGGGTTGACATAAGGGATATCTTCATCACCGGCCGCACCCTCAAGAGGGCGGACCTCAAGGGCCAAACCTTTGGGACTGAGGTCCGCTGACCCTGATCCAGTTGCTGGTCCAGACTATGCCGCCCTCGTAGCTGCCGTTTTTGTAACGGCTACGGATGACCTCGAAGCGGTGTCGCCCGACTCGAAGTCATTGTCGCTTACCTTGGTTACCGAAGTGCTGATGCGAATCGGAATCTTCGGTTCCTCCTTTTTTCCTTCAGTCTTGTTGCAGCCTGACGCTATCGCAATCAGTGCCGCAACTGCGGATAAAATGGATCAAATATGTTTACCTGCCCACATCAAGTTCATAATGGTTCATTTTGTGGAGTTAATTTTGGGCTTGATAAAAATACTTCATCGTTACAGTATTTCAAAGTCCCCATTGTTAAAATAATAAACTATTTTTATCAATGGAAATTGTATATTTGTATGAATTAGTATCCAACCACATTATTGATGAAAAAGTTTATTATTTCGGCTGCATTGATTGCGGCTTCGCTTACTGCCTCGGCGCAGTTCGGAGTTCTCAAGAACTCGGAAATGACTACATCCAAGGATGAGCAGACCGGTATCACTCTCACAATTCTCACCGACACGGAAAAGAACGACAGCTTCATCTATCAGACTGATCCGATGTGGACTCCTGACGGAAAGTGGCTGCTCTTCCGTTCTTCTACCCGCAGCGACGAGTCGGAGCAGGAGATGACCCTGCCTGACGGCACCAAGAGAACTTACAGGCCGACTCTTTACTACTTTATGGAAATCGCCAGCGGCAAGATTGTCCAGGTCAGCGACAAGAGCGTTTCCGGCGTTTTCCTTGCAAACACTTCAAATACCCTGTTTGTCAACCGACGTGACGCGGAAGGCAAGTGGGCGATGTACTCGATGAACCTCGACAAGGTCTTCGCTGACGCTAAGAAGGGCAAGAAGAATATGCAGATTGACTCTTATCTGAAGTTTATCGGCGTCTTCCCTGAGAGCCCTGAGATGGGCAGGCCTGGCGGATGGTGCGTCAACTGCGACGACACTTTTGCCTACATCAGCGTGACCCGCGAGGGTACCCCTGAGGAGAAGGCGGCAATGGAGGCGAAGGCCTTCGTGCCTCGCGATGACCAGCCCAAGAAGGTGGGCCAGGCGCTCAGCGGCCTGAGAAAGATGGACCTGCGCACAGGCGAGGTCAGCTATATCCGCAACGTGGATTTCCGCGTCGGCCACATTCAGGCAAGCCGCTTCCGTCCGGAGGAAATCGTGTTCTGCTGCGAGACCGGCGGCGATGCCGACCAGCGGATGTGGTACTGCAACGCCCTCACAAACGAGTACAAGCCTCTCTACAAGGAGACCCCGCTCGACTGGGTGACCCACGAGACCTTCGCTTCGGAGGATTACGTTTATTTCAATGTGCTCGGCTGGCAGGACAGGCTCCGCAAGCAGGTCAGCGGCATCTTCCGCATTAACCTGCGCACCAATGACGTGGAGTGCATGGGCCAGGTCGAGATGGACAAGGACCGCAGCAGCTCGCTCACAGGCCGCGGCTTCTGGCACTGCAACGCCACCCGCGACGACAAGTGGGTGACCGGCGACACCTTTGCGGGCAGCGTATGGGTAATCAACGCCCAGACCGGCGAGAGGCATTGGATTGCTTCCGACACCAGGATGGCCCCTGACCACGCCCATCCGTTCTTCAGCCCCGACGGCACCAAGCTCTGCTTCCGCTCCGGCCACTGGTCAGATGGCAAGAGGCTGAATCTGGTGATGGTGGATCTCACCAAGCTCCCTTGGTACAAGCGCTAGAGCTTTGACTCGATGAATGTACGGTAAATCCTCCCGGCAGTAAGGAGGCCTTGTGAAAGGCTTGGATTCGCTGCTGAGGAGGATTTTCTTTTTATTTGTATGTGTCGCGGAGCATTTCCGTGAGTGTGTTGTATTCCGCCTTGTATCTTTCGAGACGCTCGAGATCTCTCGGGCTGGGGGAGGGTATGCGGCTGATGTCCATATTGCTGCGCATATCGTTGAGTTTCACTTGTAGGGCCAGCCTGTGCCCGCGGAAACGGCAGATGTATGACTCCCTGTCAGGGGCGGTGTTGTGGTTGAGGAGTTTGAGAGCCTCTTCGATTTCTTTCCAGTCATCTTCCGAAGGGAAGAAGATGGAATTGCCGGGTGGGGGAATAAGGTTGAATTCATCCTTCCAGGCATTGTCCCTGCGCTGCGCAAGAGAGTCCAGGGTTGATTGTACCTTCTGTAATATGACTTCTATCGAATAGTCCGTGTCCTCGACGGCATCGTGCAGAAAGCCGACAAACTTTTCTTTCCAGCTGAAGCCGCTTTTGGCGACAGGGAGCAAGTGCGATTCGAAATAATCGTGCCCGCCCTTGTCCTTCTGGCCGCTGTGCAACTCCCTGGCCACCACCCCCGCCGCAATCACGGCTGGCGTCCAATAGCCCAGCCGGTCCTCCAGCTCAAGGAAGCGCCTCTGTGCCAAGTCCGGAGTGAAGGATGACAGATAGGCTATATAGTCGCGGTACAGATGCTCGGCTTCAGATCCCTGATCCATAAAGTCCAGGAGTTCATCCATCACATCGTCCATATACTCAATGTCTTTCTCTTTAGTGGCCTTGAATCCTGCCACCATCGTCCGGCAACGTCGAAGCGTCTCCATCTGCCCTTCGGCTATGAGTTCCAATTGGTCTTCTGTCAGCATAGATTTTTGCGGGGTTTGGTTGTTGGGGTTTGTTAGCGGGGTTTGGTTTTTGGGGTTGTTTGCTGGGGTTACTGTCCCGGCTTTGTCAGCAGCCTCACATTTGCTCCTTTTATGCAAATTTACTGATTTTTCTCATATCTGCCGAATGTCCTGCAAGCCGCCGCACCTTCATTTGTTTCGCCCTTTCCAGCGGCATCCCGCCGCAGGTGGTGATGAAATGGCTAAGGCCGACGCTATGAAACTATTCGATGAAGAATTGAAGAAATAATGGTAAATCTTGCAAAGGTTTTGGTATTCAGATAAACTTTGTTAAATTCGCATTGTCGTTGCGGATATTTCCAGAAAATCCGCAATCAGTTTGAGGAAATTTAGAGCTGTTATGTACCATAGGATATTCGACATAGAGAACCGGCTGGATGAGGCAATGTTCCTCTTTGGCGGCCGTCAGACAGGGAAATCAACCCTTTTGAAAGAGCGTTTCCCCAAGGCGGTTTACATTGACCTTTTGAAGTCTGATGTGAGAAATCGCTTTAAGCAGCATCCGGAGGAATTCCGGGAGAGCCTTCTGAGGTATCCGCCCGAGACGCTCGTCATCGTCGATGAAATCCAAAAGGTCCCTGACCTCCTGGATGAAGTGCACTGGCTGATGGTCGAGAAAGGGCTATGGTTCATCCTTAGCGGATCAAGTGCCCGCAAAATCAAGAAGAGCGGTGCAAACAACCTGGGCGGCCGTGCTATACCGGAGACTTTGTTCCCTCTGGTAAGCGCCGAGATCCCGGATTTCGACCTGGAGCGTGCCGTCCAGAATGGCATGATTCCCCGTCATTATATGGTTGCCAATGCCCGGAACCGTATGAGAGCATACATTGACCTGTATCTGAAGGAGGAGATTATCGAAGAGGCGCTTGTCCAGAATGTGGATGAGTTTGTCCGCTTTATGGAAGTGGCTGCCATCATGGACGGAGAAATCCTCAATTATGAGAATGTGGCCAGTGATTGCGAGGTGTCTGCCAATACGGTGAAAGCATACTATAAGATTTTGGTAGATACGCTTTTGGGATTCGAAGTGCCGGCATACAGGAAGGTCATCAAAAG
>CALZOR010000088.1 GCA_945827785.1 uncultured Bacteroidales bacterium
TCAAAGGTGCAGACCGTCATGAACTCAATGCCTACAAGGGATATGTGGTCTCCGAGGCCGACATGGTAAAGGATATTCTTATCATGAAACAGCTGAATATCAATGCTGTACGAACAAGCCACTATCCGAACGACCCTCTCTGGTACTCCCTCTGCGACAAATATGGACTCTATGTGATTGACGAGGCCAATATTGAGTCTCACGGCATGGGATATGGCGAAGAGACTCTCGGAAACAATCCGATTTTCCTCGATGCTCACCTTTCTCGTATAAGCCGCATGGTGCGCCGTGACTTCAACCACCCTTCAGTTATCATCTGGAGCCTCGGCAATGAGGCCGGTTTCGGTGACAACTTCATCGCCGGCTACAATATGGTGAAGGAAATGGATGCTTCACGTCCTGTCCATTATGAACGTGCCGTGGATTATGATAATCCTAATAATACGGTCTATTCGGACATATTTTGCCCTATGTACTATTCGTATGGGGACTGTGAACGTTATTTGAATAACAAACCTGAGAAGCCTCTGATTCAGTGTGAATATGCTCATGCAATGGGTAATTCCATGGGTGGTTTCAAGGAATATTGGGACCTTGTCCGCAAATATCCTGCGTATCAGGGTGGCTTCATCTGGGACTTCGTGGACCAGGCCCTGTGCTGGGAGGTCGATCCGACCAAATACGGGACTGACCATGTCTTTGTCTATGGTGGTGATTTCAACGATTATGACGCAAGCGATAACTCTTTCTGCTGCAATGGAATAATCGCTGCAGACCGCAGCCTTCATCCTCATGCATACGAGGTCGCATACCAGTATCGCTCCATCCATACCTCGGCCTCTGCTGCGGATGCTGCCGAGGGCAGGGTTCAGGTCTATAACGAAAACTTCTTCATCGATTTGTCACGTTACCAGGCCAGCTGGACCGTTGAGGTTGACGGTACTCCTGTTCTGAGCGGAACTGCTGCTGCGCCTGAGGTTGCTCCTCAGAAAACGGCTTCTCTGAATCTCGGTTTCAACAAGGAGGATATACTTTCAGCTGCTGCGGTGCGTGACCTTGCTTCACACGAGGTGTATCTTACCGTCCGCTGGACCTTGCGCCGCGCTGACGGTGTGCTTCCTGCCGCTACGGAAGTGGCATACGACCAGATTTGCATAAATGAGGCGCCTGCTGTTTGCCCTGCAAATCTTTCCGGCAGACCTTCTGGCTGCAAGTCTGAAGGCAATATGCTCCAGTTAACAGGCTGTATGACTTTCGACGGTGCAGCAGGGGAGAGGGCAAGCACATGGTGCGCAGCCTTCGACCTTGAAAAAGGTGCTCTGGTAAGCTACCTGATTGATGGCGAGCAGATGCTCGAAGAGCCGCTTGTGCCATGCTTTGCAAGGGCTGCCACCGAGAATGACCTTGGAGCGCGATTTGACGAGGTTATGGCTTTCTGGAGGAATGCTGCCGTGATTGCCGCTACAGTCGATGTCGATGAACTTGAAGATTGTACACGCATTACCGTTGTGTCCGAGCCGATAGGCGAGGCTGCAACCGTCGTAATGGAATATCGCGTATATGCTGATGGCGAAATTGCTGTAACTGAGTCGCTTAAGGATGCAGGAAAACTTTCGGAGGCACCTCTGCTTCCTCGTTTCGGAATGCAGCTCGTGATGCCTGGTGAGTACTCTTGCATGGAGTTCTTCGGCAAGGGTCCTTTCGAGAACTATGTTGACCGCCAGAGCTCAGCCCTTGTCGGACGTTATAGCCAGAGGGTGGAGGACCAGTATCACTACGGTTATGTCCGTCCTCAGGAGTCCGGTTCCAAGACAGGAATGAAATGGCTCAGGGTGACTGACGCAAACGGAACCGGCCTGGAAATCTCTTCTGACCAGAAGTTCACGGGTTCCGCTCTTCCGTTCAGCGTGGCTGATATGGATGTTCGCATGCTCGGCAACAATCAGGCTCATTCGCTCGAATTGAAGGCCAAGGCTCATGAAAACAACCGCCGTTCCGGAAAGACTTATGTCAATGTTGACCTGCATCACACCGGCCTTGGTTGCGTGAATTCATGGGGTGCATGGCCTCGCAAAGAATACCGCGTTGCACCTGCGGAATACACCTTCCGCATGAGACTTCGTCCGGTAAATAATTAGTATTTTAAGTTTCGCATTTAGCGAAACTTGAGGAATCTATATCAGATAATCGCCATACTATGGCACAATATGGACTGGATACCGAAATACAGTTTCTGCCAGGCGTAGGACCGAAAAGAGCGGCTTTGTTCTCCAAGGAATTGGGAATCACCACTGTAGGTGATATGATAAGGACATACCCGTTCAGATATATAGACAGAAGCACATTTGTCCGGATTGCAGATGCAAGGCCGGACATGGCTTATGTCCAGGTACGCGCCAAGGTTCTCCGCAAAGAAATTTTAGAGAAGCGGATGAGCGTCTGGATCGGCGATGGGTCCGGAGAGATGGAACTTGTATTCTTCAAGGGAATAAAATGGCTGAATGAGAAATTGCAGCCATCCCAGGAATATGTATTTTTCGGTAAACCATCCACATTCAACGGACGTGTGAACATGGTCCACCCTGATGTGGACCCGTCGGATGCGGCATCCTCTGACAAAATTGACATGGCTCCAGCCCGGAAGGACAGTTTCAGCGCCGGAGCCGCGATGACCGGAGTATATCCGAGCACCGAAAAGTTGAAAAATGCCGGAATCACAGCCAAACTGATGAACCGGATAATGGAGGCGGCGATGGACAAGGGGATGATATATATAGAAGAAAGCCTTCCGGAATACATCCTGAACAATATGGGACTCGTACCCCTTCATTTTGCGCTCCGCAACATCCATTTCCCTCAAAGTCTTGACGCGCTTGAAAAGGCACGCTATCGTCTGAAATTTGAGGAACTCTTCTATCTCCAGCTTTCCCTGCTGAAACAGAAATACATACGCAGCAGAAGCGAAGTCGGAATCCCCATGCAGAAAGTCGGGGAGGCTTTCAACAAATGTTACGAGGCGCTTCCGTTTCCGCTGACCGGAGCGCAGAAACGTGTCATCACGGAAATCCGCAACGACCTTAAAAGCGGGCATCAGATGAACAGGCTGCTTCAAGGCGATGTGGGAAGCGGCAAGACCATGGTTGCGGTGCTCTCTGCCCTTATCGCAGTCGGCAACGGCTACCAGGCCTGCATCATGGCCCCGACCGAGGTTCTTGCACAGCAGCACTTCAAGAATATCGAGAAATTCCTGAAACCCACAGGCGTTCAGGCAGCCCTTCTGACAGGCAGCACGAAGACATCGCTCAGGAAGGAAATCCATGCCGGGCTGGAAGACGGCACAATCGGCATTATCGTGGGAACACATGCTCTTATCGAAGATAATGTGATGTTCAGAAATCTGGGCCTGGCAATCGTGGACGAGCAGCACCGCTTCGGAGTGGAGCAGAGGGCAAAGCTCTGGAAAAAATCATGCTGCAACGCGCCTCCTCATGTGCTCGTGATGACTGCCACGCCTATTCCGAGAACGCTCGCGATGACTCTGTACGGAGACCTGGATGTGTCGATAATCGATGAACTTCCTCCCGGAAGGAAGCCTGTCCAGACCATTCATGCGACAGAAGGAAAGAGGCCTGCGCTATACCGTTTCATGAAGGAACAGATAGCTCTCGGAAGGCAGATTTTCGTTGTCTATCCGCTGATAAATGAGACGGAAAAGCTTGATTATCAGAGTCTTGAAGCTGGAGCGGATGATATTATGAATAATTTCCCGTTCCCAGAATACAAGACGGCTGTCGTGCATGGAAAACAGCTCAATGACGTGAAACAGTTCAATATGGATGCTTTTGCAGCAGGTCGTGCAAACATCCTCGTTGCAACATCCGTGATTGAGGTCGGAGTCGATGTCCCTAACGCCTCGGTAATGGTAATAGAAAGTGCTGAGCGTTTCGGACTCAGCCAGTTGCACCAGCTCAGGGGCAGGGTAGGACGAGGAAGCGAAAAGTCGTACTGTGTGCTGATGACCGGCCATAAACTCAGCAAGGAGTCAAAGCATCGCATCGAACTGATGTGCGCAACGGAAAACGGATTCGACCTTGCCGAGGAAGACCTCAAGATGAGAGGGCCCGGCGATCTGGAAGGCACCCAGCAAAGCGGCCTCCCTATAAGCCTGAACATTGCCTCGCTTGCAAAGGACGGCGTTCTGATGAATCTTGCCAGGGACTGTGCGGACCGGATTCTGAAGGAGGACCCGGAACTCACCTCCGACAAGAACCAGCTTCTGCGCCGGGAGCTCCGCAAGGACAAATATATAATCAAGGACTACAGCAAAATCAGCTGATTTATGGTAACGGAGTTATTGAAAAAATATATTTATCTGGTGCAGATGTTCATACGTGCCGGTGAAAGAGGATTGACACTTGCCGAAATATCCGACAAGTGGGAGGACCATTTCGGGACCGATTATTCGAGACGGACCTTCAACAATCATCGCGAAGCGGTTGAGGAGGTTTTCGGCATCAGGATACTCTGCCGTCGCTCTGACAATACCTATTATATAAAAGGAACTGCGTCGGATGTAATGGATGAAAATGCTGAGAATGCATGGCTGATAAATACTTTTACGGTCAACAACATGCTGGCACTCAGCAAGGAACGCCTCTCGGGGCGCGTTTCGGTCGAGGATATTCCTTCGGGCAGGGTGCATCTTACGAGCATCATGGAGGCGATGACTGCGGGATTCAAGATATGTATTGATTATCAGAAATATACGAGTTCATCTGCGGAGCGTCTGACCGTTCATCCCTATGCCTTGAAGGAGAATGAGAAGCGCTGGTATGTCGTCGGATGGTGCCGGGAGCGTGGGGGAATGAGGGTTTATGCCCTTGACAGGGTTGTCGCCCTGGAGATATTGGAGGAGAAGTTTGAGATGCCGGCGGATTTTGATGTGGACGACCTTTTTGCGACAAGTTTCGGGATATATCTGCCTGAAGACAAGGCATGTACGGTGCGTTTCAGGGCCAGCAGCCGCGAGGCGAAATATTTGCGTGACCTGCCTCTGCACCATAGCCAGAAGGAGGGCGCCTCAGAAGAGGGATGGGTGAATTTTGAGATTTTCGTGTGTCCGAATGATGCCCTTGTGATGGAGTTCTGCCGCCGTGGAGGACGGGTGGAGGTGCTTGCTCCGGCATCGCTGCGTGAGGCTGTCGCCAGGGAACTCCGCCAGGCGGCTTTGCTTTATGATGGCGGGTTTGATTTATGACGGTGGGTTTCCGCGGAATGGCGGGAAGAGGTGTCTCGACTTCGCCCTTCGGGCTTCGCTCGATATGACAGAGGGGCATTGTTCAATTGCTCGACATGACAGAAACGGGAAATGTAAAGAATAATATATATGGTAACAAAGAAAACACTGATCAGACTAACGGCAGCAGTGGTCACACTGGCCGCCATTGCCGCATTTGCATTCATTATGACAAGGGACAAGAACGACTTCCAGACAGAGGGATTCATAGGCCGTAGCACCATCGAGATCCCCGACGGAAAGATGACACCGGAGGTACTCCTCTCCTACGGCCGTCTTTCTGACCCTCAGGTATCCCCTGACGGACAATATATTATGTATGGCGTAAGCTACACCGACGTTGCCCAGAACAAAAGCGTACGCAACCTTCGCATCATCAATGTGGACGGCAGCGACGATGTCCTCCTGACTCAGAGCGGCAAAAGCATAAGCAATGCCCGCTGGAGCGCAGACGGCAAACATATTGCCTTCCTCATGGGCGGTCAGATCTGGACAGCAAGAATTTCGCACAAAGCCCCGAAAGGCGAGGGCACCTCAAGCACATGGAAGCTGAGCAACCTTCGCAAGGTATCTTCAGTCGAGGCCGGAATCTCCGAATTCAAACTCTCTCCGGACGAGT
>CALZOR010000089.1 GCA_945827785.1 uncultured Bacteroidales bacterium
GAACCGTCAGGCGACAGTATAGAAGAATGCCTGAGAGTTTATGGAAAGTACCGTGCAGCCATGAACATTGCCTACAATGCTTCGGTTGAGGGAAATGATAAAGAATTGATTTAATACTATGTATAAGGTAGTCGTAGCATCGGACTCATTTAAAGGTTCACTATCTTCTTCTGAGGTTGCAAGAAGTGTTGAATATGGTTTAAATTTGGTATGCCCGGATTGCGAGTACAGGAGGATTAGTGTCGCTGATGGTGGAGAAGGAACTGTGGAGGCGCTGAAGGATACTTTAGGTGGGAAAATTGTCAAATGTACAGTCCATGATCCACTTATGCGTGAGATTACAGCATCCTATGCAATTCTCGGCGACGGTCATACTGCTGTTTTGGAAATGGCTTCGGCAAGCGGACTTCCTCTGCTTGCCCCTGAGGAACGTAATCCTTTGAAAACTACAACATTCGGTACAGGTGAGCTAATTTTAAACGCATTGGAGAAGGGGTGCACTCATTTCCTTATAGGAATAGGAGGCAGTGCGACCAATGACGGTGGTATGGGTGCCTTTGAGGCATTGGGTTATCGTTTTCTTGATGCTGACGGTCTTGCTCTTTCGGGGTGCGGAGAATCGCTCTCCAAGGTTGAGTCCATTGATGTTTCTTCGGTGAATCCACTCCTGAATAATGCCGTATTCACTGTCGCATGTGATGTTGATACTCCGTTTTGTGGCCCTGATGGGGCGGCCTTTGTTTTTGCGCCACAGAAAGGAGCTTCCGATTCTGAAGTCATGTTGCTCGACAGAGGGCTTGCGCATTTTGCTGATGTTGTCAGAAATGATCTTGGCTGCACTATTGCAGATGTACCTGGCTCCGGTGCCGCAGGTGGTCTTGGTGGAGGATTCCTGGCATTCTGTAATTCTGAATTGAAACCTGGGATAGATATGGTGTTGGATGCAATTGATTTTGACCATATCATAGATGGGGCAGATGCTGTCATCACGGGAGAAGGCAGAATTGATAGTCAGACTTTCAAAGGAAAGACTCCTTTCGGGGTGATGTCCCGTGCAGGCGCCAAGGGGATACCGGTCTATGCTATAGGTGGCTGTGTTTCACTTGAAGGGGTTGAAGGAATCGCTCCATATCCTGGCTTATGGAATATGGGAGCCTATTCCGGAAGAGGCTTTCGGTGTATCGTTCCATCTGTCAGGGGAAAATATGATTTGGAATATGTTATGAGGTCTGATATTGCCGGCAGGAATGTCGCTGCCGCCGCTGCCTCTCTGGGTGATATTATTTTCAAAGGTTAATCATGATAAACAGTTCTATTGCGGCCATCCTGGGTCTTATTCTTGCCATAATATTGATAATAAAGAAAGTTTCACCTGTTTACAGTCTGATGCTTGGTGCTCTTGTCGGAGGTGTTCTTGGGTCCGGGTCCATTGTTCAGACCGTAGTGGATATGTTTGACGGAGTGAAGTCCATTACACCTGCGGTTCTTAGAATCCTGTCTGCAGGTGTCCTTTCGGGTGCCTTGATTAAAAGCGGAGCTGCTGCATCCATTTCAGATGCGATAGTCCGTTGTCTTGGCCCTCGCTTCGTTTTTCTTTCCCTTGCTCTGGCCACTATGATTTTGTGTGCGGTAGGTGTATTTGTCGATGTTGCAGTCATTACTGTAGCTCCTGTAGCTCTGACTTTGGCCGGCAAACTTGGGTTGTCAAGGTCAAAAGTCCTTCTTGCTTTGATTGGAGGGGGCAAGTGCGGGAATATAATATCTCCTAATCCGAATACCATTGTAGCTGCTGAAAATTACGATGCACCTCTTTCTTCTGTTATGGCAGCCGGAATAATTCCTGCTTTGTTGGGACTTGCAGTTACTGTATATGTGCTTGTTCCTCTATTGCCATCACGCGGTGATGCATGCTCAGGGAAGGATGTCTTGGCAGGAGGAGAATCCGTTGCAGCACTGGATGGGCCAAACAAAATGCCATCCTTCCTTTCTAGTGTTGCGGGCCCGCTTGCCACTATTATGATACTTGCACTGAGACCTTTAGCTGGAATTGTCATTGACCCTCTTATTGCACTGCCGATTGGCGGCTTGGTTACCCTAACAGCAACACGGTCTATCAAATTGACATCCGAGAGTTTGAATTACGGATTGTCCAAGATGGCTCCTGTTGCGGTTCTTTTGATTGGGACTGGTACCATTGCCGGTGTAATTTCAGCTTCTGATATGCGGAATGTCGTTATCGGCTGGATTACGAATTGGAACATCAGCGGGATAATCATGGCTCCTCTCTCTTCCATTCTGATGTCCGCAGCAACGGCTTCCACTACAGCAGGTGCAACCATCGCATCGGCATCATTTGCTGACGCAATTTCCGCAACAGGAATCTCAGGAGTTTGGGCTGCATCTCTTACCAATGCAGGTGCTACGGTCCTTGACCATCTTCCTCACGGTTCTTTCTTTCATGCAACATCCGGAAGTGTCTCAATGTCATTTAAGGAACGTCTTCGTATTATTCCTTTCGAGTCTCTCGTAGGACTTACTCTCACTTTGTCAACTCTTCTTTGTGCTGCTGTTTTATAGGTTTTCCTGATTTTTCAATCACGATTTTAATATTTATCCCAGGTGAAGAACTTGGGATATTTTTATAAAAAAAAGTTTGTAGATTCAAAAAATGTTTCTACATTTGCGGTGTACTATATCACTAATACACAAAGCGGAAAAGTGACAATAATTAATTAAAGTATTGTAATATGATTGAAATCAATGACTTAGGATTTAGCTATGGGCAGAATCCTGTATTGAAGAACATCAGCATGAAGCTGGAAGAGGGGAAAATCTACGGACTTCTTGGAGAAAACGGAGTTGGCAAGACAACTCTTCTCACCCTTCTTTGCGGCTTGAAGAAACCTCAGAAAGGCTGCATCGACATTGACGGATACAATCCTTATGACAGGAAGCCGTCATTTCTTGCCAACCAGTATTACCTCAGCGACGAAGTCGCAGCCGTCAACATGAAGGCAATCGACTATGCCAGGAATTACGGTAAATTCTGGGAGAAATTCGACATGGGTAAATTCCTCGAAATCATGAAAGTATTCGAGAATGACCCGGAGCAGAAAATGAACAGGATGTCTTGTGGACAGCTCAAGAAAACATGGATCAGCTTTGCACTTGCCTGCAATACCCGCTACATTTTCATGGATGAGCCTACAAACGGCCTGGACATCCCTTCAAAGGCCCAGTTCCGCAAAGCTGTCACCAAATATACCAGCGAGGACTCGACTCTTGTCATTTCAACCCATCAGGTACGTGACCTTGAGAACATCATCGACCCTATCATAATCCTTGACCGACAGGATGTGCTCCTGAATGCGACAGTTGAGGAAATCTCAGAAAAACTCTACTTCGACTATTCGAATGAGAAAATCGAGGGTGCCCTTTACAGTGAAATGACACCTGGAGGATGCGTACAGGTATTGATAAACACAGGCTCTGAGGAAAGCAAGGTCAATATCGAAGCCCTCTTCAATACTGTCCATCTCCACAAAGAACTGGTAAAAGGGATGTTTGCAAAATAAGCAGGGAGGGTGGTATGAAAACATCAGAAACCTTCAGTCTGAGCCGTTTCGGGGAATATTTCATCCTTGACCTCAGAAACTGCTTTGCAAAAGTCGGCCTTACGACGCTTGTGTGCGGGCTCGTACCGCTGATCCTGTTAGTGATGGTGGCTGCTACGAATTTTGCAGTTGGGGATCCTTCTGTCTGGATAATCGAGAATTCGGTTAAAGATATGGTTACGGCCGTCACAAGCATATTTTATTTCCTTCTGATTCCCATCAGCTGCTATGGTCTGCTGACAGACAAAAGTGCAGGAAGCACAAGCTTGATGTTGCCGGCGTCCCACACTGAGAAATACGCCAGCATGGTCATCAACAGCATGATTATTCTTCCTCTGACATTTGCAGCTCTGTATTTTGCAACGGATGCAGCCCTCTGGGCCATATTCCCGCAGTGGTACGATGATGCTGTCATAGTTGACATTGTAAAAAGAACATTCCGGAATTCACCTACGGCAGTCATGACCATGCTTTCATCCTTCTTCATGCCATGGATGGTGTCTGCTGTCGGACTTACGGGAGCCCTGCTTTTCAAAAGAGGCAAGGGAGCCAAGACATTTGCAGTCAGCGCAGTCTCGTTCATCCTGCTTGTAGCAGTGCTCGGATCCATAGACATTCCAAGCCTCTACAATAAAGTCAACATGCACACAGTCAATGTGATATGGGTTGTATTCCAGACCGTCTGCGCAGTACTCTGCCTGACCTACGTATATTTCAGAACAAAAATAATTCAATACTGATGAAAGATATATTCAATATAAGAAGATTCGGAAAATATTTCGTTTCCGATCTTGGAAGTGCTGCTGCAAACTTTGGACTCAGTCTCCTTCTGCTCTCCTCTGCAGGAGTAATCGTTTATCTGCTGATGGGCTTTTTCAGCCTCATTACCTCCGGAACATGGGATGGAAGCGGCATGGCAATAAGATGTGCCACCCTGGCTATCAGCTATGTAGTCCTGATGATTTCCATGCCTCCAAAATGTTATGGCCATCTGACCGATAAACGCTCTGGCAGCACCTGGCTCATGATTCCTGCCTCTACGCTTGAGAAGTATTTATCAATGGTGCTGATTACAATCCTGGTAATCCCGGCTATTTTCTTTGGCGTGTACTGCGGACTTGATGCTATTCTTTGTGCAATTGATCCTAACTGCGGTGATTCGTTCTTCACAATTTTGGGAACAATTCCGAGCTTGCTGGACGAGATACCGGAAATCGCTGTCGCAGAATTTGTTACCGACATGATGAGACCATATTCATTCATTGATGACCATATCTACGGCATTCTTGTATTCCTTCTCGGAGCGATTTGCTTCAAGAACAACAAGAGTGCAAAGACAATACTCTGTCTGATAGGTCTTTCCATGGGTGTAAGCATGATCGTGAGCCCTGTTGTTCTTCACAGCATGGTCTCCGTAGCCGGTTCGTTGGAAGAAATCAGCGACCCATCAGCCATCTTCAATTCACCATTGTTCAACAATTTGAAAGTCTTTGACACTGTATCCGACCTTGTGCTGATGACAGGTCTTCTTGTAGCGGTATATTTCAGGGTAAGGACATTAAAACATTAGAATTATGGACTTCAATTCAAATAAATCGATATATCTTCAGATATGCGACTCCATATGCGAGAAAATAATGAGCGGTGAACTAGGTCCTGATTCCAGAATCCCGTCAGTCAGGGACTACGGCGCCGAAATAGGGGTCAATCCCAACACGGTGATGCGCAGCTACGAAAAACTTACCAACGACGGCATCATCTACAATAAAAGAGGAATCGGCTATTTCATCAGTCCAGACGCAAAGGACATTGTCCTGCAGCGGAGCCGGAAAGAGTTCCTCGAAGAGGAAGTTCCCCGCATCATCAAAAAAATGAAGCTTCTCGGGCTTGTACCTTCCGAAATTTTCAGTTAATTTTGCGCCGTACAAGACCTGAACCGGAATAATATACCGGTATGAAACTCAAAAGCATTATTTTTATTTTATTTGCGCTGGCACTCACTGCAGTGTCAGCGTCTTCTTGCATGTCCGGATTTCTTGAAACAGGTCTCAATGGAGAAGAAGGAACCCTGATAATATGCGGTCTCGTTGTGGGCAAGGATGACAACAAGCCTTTGAAAGGCATTGAGATGACGTTTCAGTGCAGCGAAGAAGGCATTGGAAAGATAACCGTACATACTGATGAGAGTGGTATGTATAAGATTGAATGTCAGGGATTGACGGAGGTCGTCCGGGGATATGTC
>CALZOR010000090.1 GCA_945827785.1 uncultured Bacteroidales bacterium
CTACACACTGCATATCGTCGGCAGCGTCAGATGTGTATAAGAGACAGTCCGAAAAGCACGCAGGTGCGTCTGTCGCTCCAGTTCGTCATCCTGGTAGGCTCCTCGGCACACACAATCAGCACCTTCTTCACCGTACCCGCCTTGTAGAAGGACTCGGCGATGTTCAGGGCATAGATGAAACCGGCACAAGCACAATTGATGTCCAGGCAAGGACACTTTGCCCCGATTCCGCCCTGGATGATGCAGCTCAGCTGAGGGGTAATATATTCATTTACTACATTCGAACAAATTATGAAGTCCAGTTCAGAAGCCTGCAATCCGGCATCATCCAATGCCTTTTTGGCGGCCTCGACAGCCATATCTTCAAGTTTTTCATCAGAGATTACATGTCTGCTTCTGACTCCCGTGCGGGGATAGATCCAGGCATCGCTGGTATCCAGGAACTCAGAGAGCATGTCATTTGTAACAATTTTCTTGGGAAGCACACTTCCCGTTCCTGCAATTTTCATGTGTATTTTTATTTTCGTTCAATCTGTGCAAAGGTAAGGTTCAATGCAAGAATATTAAAATTATTGTGGCAGGTGCCGTCTTTGATTGGCGGAAGGCCCTGAGCCGGGCTCATTGCGTGGCGACTTTTGTATATTTGTGGCAAAATTTTTACTTTTGTACCCGCTAAAACCTGAACAATGAAGAAATCGCCGAAACTTCCGGGCTATCTGCTGGGCAAATACCAGCTTATTGGAACAGTCACTTTCTCTGTTCTGTTCGCAATCGTTTTTCTCAACATATACGTTCCATTCTCGGATACCGCATGGTTCAGACTTGGTGACTCGGTAATGTTCCTTCTGACCGTTGTCTATATCCTGACAGCCATGCTCATACTGGTTTTCAGCAGGATACTCATGTACAAGCTGAAACGCTCCATTGAAATGACCTTTCTGAAATACATTCTCTGGTGCATAGCCGAAATCGCCACCGTATGTGGGCTCTATACATGGCTGACTGTCGGAATCACCGCTCCGAGCGAGGAGAGCATAATGCAGATTTTCAGCCGTTCCCTGCTCTATGGAAGCATTGCCCTCGGAGTTCCATACATCATTTCCGGAATGTATTTCACAATCATAGACAAGAACAACACCATCCGGCTGATGAGCTATGAAAACGTGGTCACTGACGAACCCATGACCCCGGACACCCAGAAAATCACCCTTTTCGACAACAACGGCTCCCTGAAACTCTCGCTCAGTCTGGACAATCTCTATTATATCGAATCAGATGACAACTATATAAAAGTCTGGTACACAGATAGTAAGGGGGACCTGAAGCAGTATATGCTGCGTTGCAGGCTCAAGACGGTCGAGGAAAGTTTCAGAGGAAGCGCCCTTGTCAGGTGCAACCGCAAATACATCGTGAACATCCGTAAGGTCAAGGTGCTCCGCAAGGAGAGCGACGGATATGTGCTCGACCTTGCGAATGAAGCAATTCCTTCACTTCCGGTTACCAAGACCTACACCGACACGGTGCTCAGCCACTTCACCGGAGAGTCTCCGCTTCTGGAGCCTATGGAATATTGACGGAATTATTCGGCAGCCTTCAGCCTTTCTGCATTCTCTGCAACCTGGAGCTGGTCAAGGACATCCTGAATGTCACCATCCATGAAGACAGGAAGGTTGTACATCGTGTAATTGATACGATGGTCGGTCACACGCGACTGAGGATAATTGTAGGTACGAATCTTTGCAGAACGGTCTCCGGTTGAAACCATGGTCTTGCGTTTTGCTGAAATCTCATTCAGATATTTCTCATATTCCATGTTGTAGAGACGGGTTCTGAGCTCGGCAAGTGCCTTGTCGAAGTTTTTGAGCTGGGATTTTTCATCCTGGCACTGAACCACGATTCCTGAAGGGATGTGAGTAAGACGGATTGCTGAATATGTCGTGTTGACAGACTGTCCTCCAGGGCCCGAAGAACAGAAAGTATCCTTACGTATATCATTCATATTCAGCTCAATATCGAACTCGTCAGCCTCAGGGAGCACGGCAACAGAAGCGGCAGAGGTATGCACCCTGCCCTGGGTCTCGGTCTGAGGCACACGCTGCACGCGGTGTACTCCTGACTCATATTTGAGGACTCCATAGACTCCGTCGCCCATGACCTTGAGAATGATTTCCTTGAAACCGCCGGCAGCGCCTTCGGACTGGCTTGTGATTTCATATTTCCATCCCCTGCGCTCGAAATACTTAGAGTACATGCGGAAAAGGTCGCCGGCAAAAATGGCAGCCTCGTCTCCGCCTGAGCCGCCGCGGATTTCCATTATGGCATTCTTGCTGTCCTGAGGGTCTGCAGGAATGAGAAGAAGCTTGATATCCTGCTCCATCTGAGGGAGCTTCGGCTCTATCTCCGCAATCTCCTCCTTGGCCATCTCACGAAGGTCCTCATCCTTTTCCGTTGCAAGGATTTCCTTTGCGCCTTCATAATTCTCGACCATCTTCTTGTACTCATTTCCAGCCTTGATAATCGGAGACAGTTCCTTGTACTCCTTGTTGAGCTGGACGAATTTCTTCATGTCGGAAATTACATCCGGGTCTGAAAGCTGAGCCTGAAGTGACTCGTATTTTTCCTGAAGGCCCAAAACCTTCTCCAAAAGTGAATTCTCTGCCATATATAGTTTCTATTTTTTCATTCAGACAAGCGCCTTCACAACGAGAGCGCATCAATCAAGCCTGCAAATTTACTAAAAAAGATTGAATTACAGGCACTCAAGTTTCATAATGTGCTGAATGGCCGCCTGTGCACACACGCATCCGAACACGGCCGGGATGTAGGAAATGGTCCCCACCTGGGATTTCTTGTTGCGGTCCTCGCACGGGACAATGGAGTCCCTGTCAGGAAGCTCCTCCGAGAAAACGACCTTGAAGCCCTTGCTTATCCCCATGTGTCTGAGGCGTTTACGCACGATATAGGCCAGAGGGCAGTTGAAAGACTTGGACACGTCAGTCAGACGTACCTTCGTTGCATCGAACTTTGCGCCCGCCCCCATGGATGAGACCAGAGGAATCCCGTTATCCATGCAGTATTTGATAAGGGAGAGCTTCGGCGAGAGCGTGTCGATGGCATCCACAAGGAAATCAATCTTCCTCCCTCCGAGCAGGGCATCAGCCTTGTCCGGTTCGAAATATTCCTGAATCACAGTCAGGTCCAGTTCCGGGTTTATATCCTTGAGACGTTCAGCAAGGACCTCGCATTTCGAGCGTCCGACAGTGGAATCCAAGGCCAGAAGCTGGCGGTTCTTGTTGGAAACTGAAACATCGTCACTGTCCAGAATGATCAGGTGGCCGATTCCGGCTCGCACAATCATCTCCGCAGCATAGCCGCCGACTCCCCCGACTCCGATTACGGCAACTGTAGAGTCTGCGAACCTGCCGAGCATCTGCTCCCCGACAAGCATGTTGGTGCGCTCCTGCCAAGGCTTAGGCTGATAGGTCATAACTCGCTATTTTACAGGCCTTTGGCCTTTGCTTCATCCCAGATTTCGTCCATCTGCGCAAGGGTCATGTCCTTGAGGTCGCGGCCCTGACGGATGGTGTGCTCCTCGAGGTAGGTAAAACGCCTCTTGAACTTGGCACAGGTGCGTTCGAGAGCTGTGTCCGGATTAAGGCCGTAAAGCCTTGCAGCATTGACAGTTGCGAAAAGGAAATCGCCGAGTTCCTCCTCAGCGCGGCTTTTGGCCATAGCCGCTTCTTCCCCAGTTTCAGCCTGCTCCATCGCGTCCAGTTCAGCCTGATACTCGCCCATTTCTTCCTTGACCTTGTCCCAGACCTGTTCCTTCTTTTCCCAGTCGAATCCTACTCCGCGGGCCTTGTCCTGCATCCTGTAGGCTTTCAGCAAAGGAGGAAGGGTGTCCGGAACCCCTGAAAGAACGCGTTTGTTCCCGTCCTTTTCCTTGGTCTTAAGCATTTCCCACTGCTTTACGACCTCCTCCGCAGAGCCCACCTGAGACGACGAGAACACATGCGGGTGGCGATATATAAGCTTGTCTGACAAGAAGTTAATCACGTCAACGATGTCGTACTCCTGCTTCTCCTCCCCTATTTTCGCATAGAAAAGCACGTGGAGAAGCACATCTCCGAGTTCTTTTGAAATTTCATGACCGTCGGCCTTGAGTATTGCATCACTGAGTTCGTAGCACTCCTCTATCGTCTGCGGGCGGAGCGATTCATTTGTCTGTTTCCTGTCCCAGGGACATTTTACCCTGAGTTCGTCAAGTATGTCGAGGATTCTTCCGAATGCCTCAAGTTTTTCCTGTCTTGTATGCATGACTTGGGTTATTGATTCATTATGAAAGTTTGGCCTTTTCCCTGCGACGGCGCGTAAGCTCACGCTGGAACTCCCTGGCATTTTTCATGTGTTCAGAGTAGGTTACGGCAAAACGGTGGGTGCCGTCGAAGTCCGGCGAGGCGCAGAAATAGATGTAACCGTGGCTGTCCGGATTCAGCACCGCTTCAAGGCAGGCCTTCGGCGGCACGTTTATCGGAGCCGGAGGAAGCCCCTTGTACTTATAGGTATTGTAAGGCGAATCTATGGTAAGATGCTTTTTCAGCACACGGTCGAGCTTGTAGTCGTGACAGAAGCACACGGTCGGGTCTGCCTGGAGTTTCATGCCTTTGTGGTAACGGTTCAGATACACTCCAGCAATCTTGGGATATTCAAAAGTCTTGAGAGTCTCTCCGCTTACGATTGAAGCCATCACGGACACCTGCATCGGCGTAAGTTTCTGGGCAGCAGCCTTCTGGACTCTTTCCTCCGTCCAGAACGCATCATATTCCTTCTTGAAGCGGTCGAAAATCTGGGATATGGTTGCAGTCCAGTACATCTGATAGGTATCCGGCAGAATCATCGCAAAGACGTTTTCCGGAGTGAAGCCATAAGAGGCGAGAAAAGCGGAATCGCAAAGAGCCGAAGCCACACTTGCCGAATCGACCATCATCTGCGCGGCAATCTTCCTTGCCACCGACCCCTTGCTGCGCATCGTTCCAGAGAGGGTGAGATTCTGAGGAGTCTGCCATCCGAAGACGACCATCCGCGCCACATAAATACTTGTAAATTCAGGTTTTATCACATATCGTCCCGGCTTCAGCGAAGCTTCTGCATCGACCTCCCTGAAAGTCCTTTCAAGGCTCGGACGACTCAGGGCACCGGCGCCGGACATCAGGGAATCAAGGACCTCGGCTACACCCATTTCCTGAGGGACATAGAGGACATAGTCCGATGTGAACGACGGGCGTTTGTTGTCAATGTACCAGCGTACAGCAAAGAATATGGCTAACCCGCAGATAATCACGGACAAAACCGGCAGGGTCCATAATATGATTTTCTTGTTTTTCATAGCTATTTCCTCAATTTGAGCACATCACCCTCGCGAAGGACCGGATTGCCCTGAATATTGTTGAGCTTGCGGATTGACTTCAGTCTGACTGCAAACCTCTGGGAAATGTCCCTGAGATTCTCCCCGCCTTCGCAGACATATTTGTCCAGGCCTCTGGCAGTCTGCTTCTTTTTGGCCTGAAGATAGACGATGGTCCCGGGAGCGAGAGGCTGAGACTCCGACAAATCATTGATTTTCAATATTTCACGAGGAAACAAATCATATTGTTTTGCAATTGACTCATAAGTTTCACCCTCAACGGCATAGACAAAAGGCACTCCGTTCTGAGAGAACGTCTCGCGCGAGAGATTGAAGCGGAGAACCTCAACCTTCTCCTTTCTGACAGGCTGCACCTGTTCCATCTGCAAAGGAGATTCAGGGATTGTCTGCTCCTGCATTGTCTCTTTTGAATGCTTTCTCGAA
>CALZOR010000091.1 GCA_945827785.1 uncultured Bacteroidales bacterium
TGCTTCATCATGTACATCTGCAAGTTCAATTATGAAATGATAAAGATCAGGAGGACTGAAAATGAAAGATAAGACATATATGCTTCCGTATAGATTCCGCAAATGCGGGTATGGACTGATAATAGCTTCTGTTCTCTCGTTTGCACTTGGCCTTTTTATGGCAAACGTATGGGAAATCATTCCTCAAACCCATACAAGGTTCATATCTATGGTGATGTATCTGCTCTTCTTCCTCGGCATCTTCGTGATAGTGATGACAAAAGAGAAGGATGAAGACGAAATGGTCGATTCCATCAGACGCAGGTCCATTGCCACAACGGCATTCATCGCTTTCGGAATTTTCGTGGTTACGAATCTGCTGATGTCTTTTCTGCATGGATTCAGAACTCTGTATTCTGTGTCATTTGTTTCGTCTCTGGTTAGCGTTCTGACTGGAAACGGAATTGCAATCGGGCTTAGAAGCATTAATACATATATTGTCATCTATCTGATCATTTTCCGTATCTCCATCTGGAAAATGAGAATACAGAGCAAGGAGGACTAGGCATGAAGAATACGGTAAAGGTAGAAAGAGCCATACAGAATATAACCCAGCAGGAACTGGCGGACGCTGTCGGCGTATCGAGGCAGACCATCAACTTCATTGAGACAGGTCGCTATATGCCCTCGACCATCGTTGCGCTGAAGATCGCAAGACACTTCGGCAAGCATGCAGATGAAATATTCCAGCTTGAAGAAAACGACTGATTCATAAGTCAGCAACTTAACAAATAGGCATGACTTTTCCCCGCAATGCTCCCTCATTGCCGGGGATTTTTATTGCTCCGCAATGCTCCAATAGAACCGGATCTTATTTTCTCTCTAAAGCGGTCGAGGTCGAAAGTCAATGTATCACCTTCGCCTCTCTGCCTCATCTTTGGGTATTTGGTGTGGAATGCAGAGAAATTGCCTCCGCCAAATTTCTCGATGACATCATATTGTCTCAATCCTCCTATGTATGCAGGGGACTCCTTGCCGATTGATTTTACGAATGCAGTCTTGAAATCATCATCAGGAATAAGGCTGAGCGCCTTCCTTTCAAACGACGAATTCTCATTTAGATATTCAGCCCAATTACCATTAGTTGTTCGACTATGCGTGATGCAATCATACTAATGGACAGAGCATCCGATGCAAAATAGCTGCCGATATTCCAGCAAAATCGTTAACTTCGCAGAAGAAAAGAATCGATATGCTTGACGAGACATCCATACTCCCGCTCCTTAAGGATACTGAGAACGAACGCACCGAGCGCACCGTCTCCATCAATGCCACGGAAAAGTTCGGCCAAGCCATCTGTGCCTTTGCCAATGACATCATGAACACCGGCAAGCCGGGCTATCTGTTCATCGGTGCTGATAACGACGACCTCCAGAAAGACCTCGCCGGTATACGTAGCGAAGGAAACATCCTCTCGGAGCCTTCTTCTTTCAAGGTTATTGTGAGGTCTGCAGATCCCCTTTCCGAACAAATCAGAACAAATACAGAGGTTTCCAAGACCGATTTGTCTGGCTCGCGAACAAATGAGCGAACAAATCCGAACAAATCAATAGAGGACAGGCTCATAGAGATCGTTCGGATTAATTCTACCATCTCCAAAACAGCCCTTGCCCATGAATTGGGAATTGGACGCACGAAGCTCTATGAACTCCTGGGAACAATGACTCACCGTGTGCGGTCCACCGGCGGTACCCGTCATGTCGAGTGGACGGTACTCGAAGATTAGTCCTACCTTATCAGTATTTTTGGTTAACTTTGTAGAAAATAGGTATAAATGAAGCATCATTTATCATCCATCATCGTAATCGTGCTTTTCCTCGCCGCGATATTTTCCGGCGAGCGAAGCTATAAAAATGCCCGGCGCATCATTGTAAGCGACTTGAACCAGGCGCTGTCCTCCACGCTGGCAAGTTCGCAGGACGAAATCATCACACCTGACACCGTCGCCCTGATGCGCGACAAGCTCACCCTGCCAGTCCTCAAGGACAGCACCTATATCGCCTATTGCCTTCCCGGAGACAAGCCTAAAGGGATCTGCAGCGACATTATGCATTTGGAGGATGCTACCATCCGTGGATATGCCGATGTTTCTATGGCTTCGGTTTTCGGTCTTGCCGACAAGCGGCTGCCCGCCGCATTCAGTCTGATGGCCGTATTCTGGCTCATCGGCTCAGCGATGCTTACCCGGAAGAAGCGGATGGCACCGGCGCTCCAACTTACCCCCATGCAACGGCAGCTCCTTGATCTGTTCGAAGCGGCTCCCGAAGGCGAACTTTCCAAGGAAGAAATCTGCCGTACCCTCTGGCCAGGAAAGCCGGTGACGGACGATGCCATGTACTCGCTCATCCGGCATCTGAAGACTTCCCTGGAAGGCAGTGGTTATGAAATTGAGACCCGCCGCGGCATCGGGTATAGCCTGAAAAAACGTTGACAGACAATTGTCAGACAAATGTCAGGGAGTTCCTGACGAGCCTTTTGCTCCTTCATTGTAGGTTTGCGCTGAAAAATGTACAATCAAGCAATGAAGAAATTTTTATTTATCCTTGCTGCCGTGTTGCAGGTGGCGATTGCTGGTGCCCAGCAGGTGGACACAACGGGATTCTATTCTGAAAAAAGGGACACATTGAAGGCGGCAGCTGTTACTGTCCGACGTGATCTTGTGACGGCTGATGCGGATAAGCTGACGTATAATGTCCAGGCTGATCCCAAAGCAGAAGGGAGCAACCTCATTGACATTCTCCGCGCCGTTCCTATGCTCAGCATCAATGGTAACGAGGAGGTGCTGCTGAACGGCAGCAATGATTACAAGGTGCTCGTGAACGGCCGGTCCACTGGGATGCTTGCCCGGAACTTCAACCAACTCATCAAGACCATTCCAGCGTCATCCATAAAGGAAATTCAGGTCATCACCAATCCGCCGGTGAAATACGATGCGGAAGGCATTGGCGGCATCATCAATATCGTGATGGCACGGAGGCTGAAATCCGGTTACAGCGGCTCTATAGGAACACAAGGCAGCAATCTTGGAACAGCAAGCGGAAACGGTTACATAAATGCTCAGTTGGGTAAGTTCACTGTAAGTGCGAATGCAAGCGGCACAAGTTTCCGTAATCCAATTGTCTATGGCGTAACAGATGTTGAGAACTATACAAGCGAAGACTACCGTTACCAGCGTCTTGATTTCAACAGCAACAATAGTTTCTCATCAGGAGCATTCTCTCTTGAGGCCAGTTATGAGCCTGACTCGTTGAATCTCATAACCCTTTCGGGTTGGGCAAACTTCCAGAAGATGCTTAGCGATTATGACATCACGGAAACCTTCTGGAATACCGGCCATCTCAAGACCATCGAGATGAACGAACCAACTGTGCGCACCAACCGTTATAAAACTTTCTCCGGAGAGCTGGCATACCAGAAGACATTCAGGAACGATGGAGGTATCCTTACATTCAGTTATGCCATTGATGGAAATCCTAACAGTACGGAAAACGATGTGATAGTGGTTCCGATCCTGAACTATCCTGACTATCATCGTCATTCCTTCAATACGGAACACACGATCCAGCAGGTCGGTCAGATTGATTATTTCGCCACCCTTCAGAAGACGCATCAGATCGAGTCCGGTGCAAAATATACACTACGTTCACATGTGGCAGATTCGCAGGATGAGCTATGGGATTATGCTGAAGAAAAATGGGTTATTGATGATTTAAATGTCAATGACCTGGATTATCAGCAGCATATTTTCGCCGCCTATGCAAGTTACGGATACAGGTTCTCAAAACTTACCTTGAAGGCTGGTACAAGGCTGGAATACACTCTGAACCGAGGTCTTTCCAAGAGTGCTTCCGGAAATCTGACATTCGACAACAGCAATTTCAATATCGTTCCATACCTCAATGCAGCGTGGAAGATTGACTCCAGGAATACTCTTTCCGCGTCTTATACACGTCGTTTAGGCCGCCCGAGCGTCACTTACCTCAATCCATACATCTTCGAGGAATCACCATACAGCAAGATGCACGGCAATCCGGATCTGAGAACCGTAGTGTCTGATGCCTTGACTCTGACATACAGGACAAGCGGGGAAACCTGGGATCTTACTGCCAGAACTTACGGCAGCCTGTGCAACAACAAGATTGAATATCTGTCTGAAGTCTATCCGGACGGTGGCAAGGTATCTACCTACAGGAACGCTGTAATCCATAACCATATCGACGAGATGTTGAGTTTCAGCTGGAGTCCCGGCGAACGCTTCAGCCTTCAGACATCGGCAATGTTGGGATACAACTGGTTTCACGCACCGTCATTGGAGCAGAAGAACGATGGCATAGGATGGTCATTCGACCTCAGCAGCAATGTCGATTTATGGAAAGGAGCTATGGGATTCGTCGCTGGAAGTATATCCGGTGGTGAAACAACTCTCCAGCGTACCTATCACGGCGTGGACTATGTGTATTCATTGGGCCTGCGTCAAGGCTTCCTGCAGAACCGTCTGATCCTGACTGCAAGGGCTATAATGCCATTCCAGAACCGTTATAATGGCTCCACAAGGGACACATATGCCGAGAACTATAACCAGCATAATGTGTCCTGGTATAATCCCCGTCAGTTTTATTTAGGCCTGACCTGGAGGTTCGGCAAGACCACAATCAATCTCAGACACGCGAAGAAGACGGAAGTGAGCGATAAGTTGTAGCATATTAAGACGTTGGTGCGGCCTGTTCTCAATACTAACTTACTTCTCCAGTTTAGCGATGACTTCTTCTAGGTGATCCCTCGTACAATGGAGGTAGGACAGGGAACTGCCTAGGAACTTGTGGCAGAGGAGGAAAACAATTGTAGGAATATCGACTCCTTTGTCTAGGAGCCGCATCGCGAGTGTATGCCTGAAACAGTGGAAGGTGATATGCTTGCCGATACCTGCAGCCGAGATGAGCTGGGGGACTTTATGGTTGAGGACGTACGGAGACAGGGTGGGGAAGATGGCCCCTCTATTCTTGATTGTTCCCCTTTTTGCCATCTCTTTTCTCAATGCACTTCTGGATACCAACTCTCACTGCTTCAATAAGAACGAAGAGTATCACGTAATAAATAAGTACCTTCCAAAAAGGAGCGTCACCGAGTGTCCCGATTTTGAAGAAACCGTCGATACCTGTTGCAACAAGTGCGAGCAGCACAACGGCCAGATTCAACCGTCGCCATACATTGGCGTAGGTGTCAGCTGGAACTTCTTGCAGTTCCAGGTATTATTGATGAAGATTATTCGTCCTTAGGGCCTGGAACGAGAGTCCTGTCAGCTGATATGGAAATACCGTATGAGACATTCCTCACCCTTCCTGGCTGAGGGACAAGAATTCCCTTCTCAGTAAGATCTTTCACATCCCTGCCAGCAGTATCATCCGACACTTTAGCCTGCTTTGCCCAGTTCTTGACATTGAGCTTGCCGCAGTAGCCGTCAAGATAAATGTTCAAAACGGTTTTCTGTCGATCTGACACAACCACCTGGGAGTGGGTTTGCCAGAATATCGACTTGTCAAGGATTGATGAAAGCATCTCTCCCGCACTCTCTA
>CALZOR010000092.1 GCA_945827785.1 uncultured Bacteroidales bacterium
TCGCCGTAGGCTGCAAGTTCTTCCTCTGTAGGGCGGATGAACATGTTCTTTACGAAGTGTGCCTGCCATGCAACCTCAACGATGAAACGCACTTTGAGGCGGGTTGCAGGGTTTGCACCGCAGAAAGTATCGACAACATAGAGCTTCTTGTTGGAAAGCTCCTTGACAGCAAGCTCCTTGAGAGCTTTCCAAGTCTCAGGGGTAACTGGCTTGTTGTCATTCTTGTACTCCTCAGAAGTCCACCATACAGTGTCCTTGCTGGTTTCGTCCATTACAAAGAATTTGTCTTTAGGAGAACGGCCGGTGTAAACGCCAGTCATTACGTTCACAGCTCCGAGCTCAGTAAGGGTTCCTTTGTCGAAACCTTCAAGTGCAGGGTTGAGTTCGTCGTTGTACAGAGTGTCGTAGTCAGGGTTGTAAACTACCTCTGTGGCACCAGTGATGCCGTACTTGGTCAAATCGATTTTGCTCATATAAAAATAATTAATTAGGTTTTATAACTTTTCGTTTCCTTTTATTTTTGTTTCGCCTTTTTTCATATTGGGGAAATCCCCTTTTTTCCGGCGTCGCAAAGTTAGTAAATTTCAGTGACTGTACAATGCAACAAGTCAAGATTTTTTGTATCTTTTTTTGCTTCAGAAATTGCATGGATTTCTTGAGGCCCGCCAATTTCTACAAAGATCATTCCTTATTTAAATTTTCATTCTTGAACCGAATTTGCTACTTTTGTTTGACTGCTTGAAAAATTTGATTGATGACAGCTTCGGAGGTACTGAAAAAATATTGGGGTTATGACAGTTTCCGCCCCATGCAGGAAGACATCGTGAGTTCTGCCCTTGAGGGACGGGATACCCTTGCCATTCTTCCGACCGGGGGAGGAAAGTCCGTATGTTTTCAAGTGCCGGCAATGAGCCGGGAGGGGATTGCCATCGTCGTCACCCCTCTCATCGCCCTGATGAAGGACCAGGTTCAGAATCTCGCAACCAGGGGAATAAAGGCCTTGTGTGTCAATGCCGGCATGTCCCATCGTGAAGTGGAACTTTCTCTCAACAATGCAGCCTATGGTGATTTCAAGTTCCTGTATGTCTCACCAGAAAGGCTCGGCACAGCTCTTTTCCGGAGATTTGTCTGTCAGATGAATGTCAGTTTCATTGTCGTCGATGAAGCTCATTGCATATCGCAGTGGGGATATGATTTCCGTCCGGACTATCTGAAAATCGGTGAATTGCGTGATGTCGTGGATGCCCCGGTAATCGCTCTTACCGCCACAGCCACCCCGGAGGTCGCTGACGATATAATGACACGTTTGAGGTTCAGGCAGAAAAATCTTCTTAAGAGCGGTTTCGAGAGAGAGAATCTTTCATACATCGTCCGCAAATGCGAAGACAAACAGGGGCAGATGCTTTCAATATGCCAGTCTCTTGAAGGGACAGGGATAGTCTATGTCCGCAGCCGGAGCAGAACAGAGGAATTGGCAAACGTTCTCTCTGCTGCCGGAATTTCCTCCTCATTCTACCATGCCGGACTTGGAACTCAGACCCGCGCCCAGAGGCAGGAGCAATGGAAGGACGGCACAATCCGCGTGATGGTCTGCACCAATGCTTTCGGTATGGGCATTGACAAGCCGGATGTGAGGTTTGTCATACATTATGATGTTCCCGATTCTCCGGAAGCATATTTCCAGGAGGCCGGACGAGGAGGACGTGACGGGAAGAGAAGCTATGCAGTAATGCTTTGGAACTCAAGCGATCTGAAAAGGCTTCGCCAGACTCTGACCGTGTCGTTTCCTAGCCTTGACTATATTGAGGACATATATCACAAGGTCCACACTTTCTATCAGATACCTTACGATACCGGGCAGGGACGCCAGATCAAATTTGACCTTGAGCAGTTCTGCTCACATTACAAACTCCAGCGTTCATCCGCCTATTATTCCATCATCTATCTGGAGCGAACAGACCACTGGACACTTTCTGAGGATGTGGACATTTCTGCCAGGGTGCAGATAAGCGTGGACAGGGGAGACTTGTATGATATCAGCTTTCAGGATGACAGGCAGGAAGCCGTGCTTGAGGTCCTGATGAGGAAATATACCGGGGTATTCAATTACCCCGTATCCATAGATGAAGATTATGTTGCTTCCTTATGTGGCATATCGGTGCCTTGGCTCAGGCAGATTCTCTATAAACTCTCGCTTGAACATATAATAAGGTATGTGCCTTGTTCTCATGCCACCGTCCTGTTCCTGCACCACGATAGGCTCAGGCCGAAGAATGTTGAGCTTGACGAGAAGAAATACCTGATGCTCAGGGAGTGCGCCACACGACGCGTATCGGAAATGATTGAATATGTCCAGGAGAATGACGAGTGCCGCAGTTCCTACCTTCTGAGGTACTTCGGACAAACTGAAAGTTCTCCATGCGGTACGTGTGACGTGTGCCGGAGCAGGAAGACTTCTTCAAAAAAGGCAGATGCTGATGACGGGCAGTCCCGCGGGCATGATCTTCAGGCTGAAATCATGCATTATGCAAAAGGGCTAATTGCCTCTTCTCCTGATGGGAAATGGAGCCTTCAGGCTCTTCTTGACCATTTCTGTGGAAGCACCGACGCCCTCTATGGCCGTGATGAAATCCTTGCCGTATTGCACGACCTTCTTGACCGTACCCTTCTTCCTGCCCCAAAACCCTGATTCCCCTTTCTCTGGTACTTCCTTTGGGATTCATAATATTCGATATTCGCAAGTTTCGCAAGTTGATGATTATCTGTTATTGTGAGATTTGTCCCCTTTGTAAAATGTTTTTTCAAATAAACTATTGCATATATTAAAATAATGTATTTATTTTGCAGTGTACTATTGTACTAATACTGAATAAAACATGAATTATATGATGAAAAAACTGATTGTATTGATCTTTGGCTGGGCAATCCCATTCTCTGTACTTGCATCCTCGCAGCAGGGCATCCTTATATATAAAGGTATGGTGGCCGATTCCGGGTCGGCTCCTGTGGAATATGCGACTGTCGCAATCGTGAACGCTCAGGGGGCTGTGCTTGCCGGCACCGCAGCCTCTGAGGACGGGACCTTCAGTATGAAGGCAGTAAAATCCGTTGAATCCGTGGAAGACCTCAGGCTTGTATGCTCTTTCGTGGGCTATAAGGAATTCACTTCCAATCTTTCGGAGAACATTGTTGAGGTCAGGGAAGATACACTGATGCTGAAAACAATCGTTCTTGAAGAAGATTCACAGGCTCTTGCATCGGCTGTGGTGTCGGGGAAGAGGGAACTCATTGAGCATCATTTCGATAAAATTGTATTGAATGTATCAGAACTCGCCGCGGCAAAGACTGGCAATGCCCTTGATGTCCTGAAAAATTCTCCCGGAGTTACCGTTGACAAGGACGGAAATGTGCAGCTGAACGGGCAGACCGTGGCAATTTGGATAGACGGACGCCCTTCCAACCTCTCAGGCAAGGACCTTGAAGTGTTCCTGAAGGGAAATCCCGGAACCACAATAGAAAAGGTGGAGCTAATGTCAAGTCCTTCAGCGAAATATGATGCCGAGGGTTCAGGCGGAATCATCAATCTCAAGACTCGCAAAGGTTTCATGCAGGGTCTGAGCGGTTCCATATCCGCTACAGGAGTCTTCAAGCTCAAGCCTGCCAATACGGAAATAAGGAACGGTATGTCGTTCGACGGTACTGCCAACATCGTCTATAAGTCCGACAAGACCTACACCATGTTCTCCTATAGCCCGAACTTTCTGAAACAGACTGCAATGGCAAGAGAAAACAAATGGTATGGAGCAGGTTATTCCGACCTTCAGGAATCCGAAACATATATGGACGTGGCTCAGACCGGCCATAACGTGAAAATCCAGAATGACTGGCATATAACAGGAAATGATGTGTTCGGAGTAATAGCCAATGTGACCACGAGCAATTCCCCGACCAACTCCCGCGATGGAAGCATCATCAACAACTACAAGAATTGGAATACTCCTCAGCAGACCCTGTATTCCGGAATGAGGAGTGCAACCGGCACAGTGGAAAATGGAGCTTTCGTATATGCCAATCTTAATTATACCCATGATTTTGACCAGAGCCGTGCTGCATCCATCACTTTGAATGCAGACTACAGCCTGAAGAATGCCAGGGAGGCCAATACCCAGAAAAACAGATGGGAGGTAATCCCATCCCTGAATGATTTCCCTCAGGCAGATCTTTCCGCCTACACTGACTATGGATTCCTTGAAGATACCGACCGTACTCTCCATCTTGCATCCCTGAAGTCTGACTATACCACTGTATTCTGGAAGCAGACGGGCCGTATCGAGGCTGGTTTCAAAGGTGCCATGTCAATGACAGACAATAATTTCAACCGATATGACTATGATGTGACGGCCAATCCATGGGAGCTGGCTGCCGACCCGGGCACACAGGATCATTTCAGATACCGTGAATGGATTGCTGCTGCCTATGTGAATGTTGCAAAGCAGTTCAATGCAAAGTGGAATGCCCAGGCAGGCCTTCGCGGAGAAATGACATTCACCCAGGGACTCTGGCAGAGCGCTCCAAGGACTTCAGACAAGTATTTTGATATATTCCCGAATGCCACGGTCACATACATGCCTTCACCGAAATACATATTCTCAGTGAATTATGCCTATCGTATCAGCCGCCCGAAATATTGGCAACTTAATCCGTTCAAGAGCTATGTGAATGCTACTACCTATGTACATGGAAAGGTGGACCTGCAGCCTGAATATTCGCACAATGTAAGCCTCACGGCAATACTTTTTGGCAGGCTTTCCATTAGTGGCGGTTATGCCAAAACGTTGAATTTCAATGGAATGCAGGTTCCTAAATTCGACACTGAAACAGGAAGCATAGGCCTTGTATATGATAACTCCGGAACCCAGGACTTTACTTATGCCCAGGTGTCATTGTCGGAGATGCCGATTACCAAATGGTGGAACCTGACACTTTCTGCATCATATCGTTACAGCAGCTTCAAGGCCTATCCGGAACTTCAGACGGGACTCCAGAGCGGATATACCAACAAAGGCGGAATGTTCCTTGGCTATGCAGCCACTACCTTCTTCCTGCCGTTGAATTTCAAGACCGGGCTTTCCGGATATTACACCACTGGCCAGAATATCGGATTCTACAGGGCAGACAGATTGTGGACTGTGAATTTCTTCCTTAACAAGACCTTCCTCGACGGAAAACTCTCGCTCGACTTTGCCGTGGATGATATTTTCTCCAGCATGAATATGAATCTGAAAATATATGATCAGGGTCACCTTTCCTACGCCATCGACCAGATCAATTCCATGACCTCGTTCAAATTGGGCGTCAGCTGGAGATTCGGAAAATCTGCAAATGCTTCGAGGCGCAATGTCGGCAATCTCGACGAAAGCTCCCGAATGTAAAACATAAATATTGTCTGTTGCCAATCCGTACAAATGTATTTAAGTTTCGCATTTAGCGAAACTACCATATTTAGAGACCTTTAGGTCGTGGGTAAGTCCCTTCCCCGGGGTCGAGAGCGGTAAGGAAATAGTCCAGAGGACTTTTCCA
>CALZOR010000093.1 GCA_945827785.1 uncultured Bacteroidales bacterium
TGCAGGAACTCGTTTGAAAGCTGGAGGGCCTGGTCGAAATATCCTCCGGTATTGCCACGAAGGTCAAAAATCAGCCTGGTCATCCCCTGCTGGAGCAGTTTCTCGGAAGCCTGGCGGAACTCCTTGTAGGTCGTACGGGTGAATTTCGAAAGCTTGATATAGCCTGTGCAGTCATCAATCATGAAGGCAGCATCCACGCAGTTGACAGGAATCTTGTCACGCGTGATGTCGAAAGGAATCTCCTCGCCTGAACGGTTCACGACAATCCGGACCTTCGTGCCCGAAGGACCCTTCATCAGCCTTACCATGCTGTCCTGAGGGGTTTTCACTCCGGCGATTGTCCTCTCATCCACACGTATGATGCGATCGCCCTGCTGCAGGCCGGCCTTCTGCGAAGGGCCGCCCGGGATGACGCTCAGCACAATTGCCGTATCGTTCGGGACATTGAACTGGATGCCGATACCCTCGAAATTGCCCGCAAGCTCGGTCTCCGACTCGGAGAGCTCCACGGGAGGCAGATAGACCGAATGAGGGTCCAGCTCCGCAAGCGCAGCCACCACGGCAGCATCGGTCATAGCCTTCATGTCTATGGTATCGACATAGTTCTTCTGAACCTCCTGAAGGATGAGATTGAGCTTTCTCCAACGGTTGTAGTCCCCGTCGAATTTCCCCTTCGGATTAAGTATTTTCTGTATGCTCAATGTACCAAGCACTCCCAGGACAATGCCCAGGAGCGCTATGATAATGGTTTCGTTTATTCTTTTCATATCGACTGTCAAACTTTCTCAACTTCAATTCCTGCCTTCCGGAGCAGGTCGATTCCGTCCGTTATCCTGTACTCATCACGGTAAACGACCCTGCGTATGCCCGCCTGAATAATCAGCTTTGCACATTCCATACAAGGGGATGCCGTCACATAGAGCGTCGCCCCTTTGCTGCTGTTGCCGGACTGGGCAACCTTTGTAATTGCATTTGCCTCAGCATGAAGCACATAAGGCTTAGTCACACCGAACTCGTCCTCGCAGACGTTTTCAAACCCCGACGGAGTACCGTTGTAACCGTCGGAGATTATCATTCTGTCCTTGACAAGTATCGCACCGACCTGACGCCTCTTGCAGTAGGAATTGCGGGCCCAGATTGCGGCCATGTCGAGATAGCTGCTGTCGAATTTTTCCATGATTAGCTTCTCTGGTAAAGATAACGTTTAATGCTCTTCTTAGGAGTTCTTTCGAAATCCTCGGACATCACCTCTATCTTCTTGAGTTTCGCATAGTTAGGAAGTTCCTTATTGATGTCTGAAAGAGCTTTTTCGAAATGGTTGACCATTCCCTGCTGATCCATGCCGTCGGTCTCACCCATACGGAAATCAGGATAGATGAGGGCAGTCAGTCCGCCATTGTCCTCGATTACGAGAGAATCCACGACGTAAGGCTGGCTGTTGAGAACGGTCTCGATTTCCTCAGGATAGATATTCTGGCCGGAAGGTCCGAGAATCATACATTTTGAACGGCCCTTGAGGAAGAGGCATCCATCAGCATCGATGACACCCATGTCACCTGTACGGAACCATCCGTCCTTTGTAAACACAGCCGAAGTGGCCTCCTCGTTCTTGTAATAGCCCAGGAACACGTTGGCACCCCGTACAAGCACCTCACCCGGAACGTTCTGAGGGTCGGCAGATTCAATCTTGATTTCAAGGTTCGGAGCAACTTTTCCGCAAGAATAGAGTTTCTCGACCTTCCAGTCATCATAAGTGATGATAGGCGCACACTCTGTCATGCCATAACCGACGGTGAACGGGAAACCTATCTGCTTGAAGAACGCCTCAACCTCCTTGTTGAAGGCAGCGCCACCGATGATGACCTCCTCGAACTGGCCTCCGAAAGCATTCACGAGTTCTGTACGTATCTTGTTCATTACCACCTGGTTGAGAACCGGAAGCTTCATGAGGAAACGTATGCCTTCCTTCTCCAGGACAGGTTTCACCTTGCTCTTGTAGATTTTCTCGATAACCAGAGGCACTGCAATCACGATGTACGGTTTCACCTCTGCGAGAGCCTGCATGATGATCTTCGGGCTCGGCACCCTTGACAGGAAGTGTACGTGAGCACCTACGCTCAGTTCATAGAGCACCTCGAACATGAGACCGTACATGTGAGCGCAAGGAAGCATGGAAACCACGCTCTTTGTATTGTCGAGCAGAGGAAGCACTCCCCTTGCGAAAACGATGTTCGACCAGATTGCCCTGTAAGGAATCATGACACCCTTGGAAAATCCGGAAGTACCTGATGTATAGTTGATTATAGCAAGTTCGTCAGCTGAATCCTCATAGTAGTTGATTGCATCCGGCACGAATGCCTCAGGATATTTGCGTCCGAAAAGCTCGTTCAGATGTTCACGTGCCGAAGTGATTTTCTCGTCAGCCGAATACAGCAGCTTGAACGTATTGACCTGAATCACAGCATGAAGCAGAGGCATTTCACTTTCGGTGAGACCCTCCCACACTACATCGTCCACAAAGAGAATCTTTGCCTCCGAGTGGTTCACCAGATGATGTATGTTTCCAGGTTTGAATTCATGAAGAAGAGGAACCGGAACGGCGCCGTAAGTAAGGGCTGAAAGGAAGGACACTGCCCAGTTTGCCTGGTTTCTTGAGCAGATTGCAACCTTGTCACCTTTCTGAAGACCGCACTCCTCAAACATGATGTGCAATTTCTCAATTCTGCGGGCAACGTCCCTGTAGTGGAGGGTTACACCCTGATAGTTCGAAATTGCCGGGCGGTCCCAGTTCTTTTTGAAGGACTCTTCAAAAAGTTTGTTTACTGATGTAAATTCCATAAATATTTAAGTTAAAGTACAATTGTTCTTGTTTTTCCGTCATAGCAGTCGAATTCGATTTCTCCCGAATCCAATACCCTGACCTTGGTGTCCGGTCGGAGCATCTTGTTTTCCTGCCCTGTTGTGAGAGGCTCACCACCCTCAAAAGGATAGATGAGCGTCCTGATGGAAGTGCGCACAACCCAGAAAGACTTGTTGCCGGCCTTGATTCTTTCCGGAAGCGCCTTCACGGTTTCCGGAGCCCGTATTCCCTTCCATGTTGAAGGTTTCTGCCCTTTGAGGTTGTACATTTCTATGGTATTGTCCTTGTGAAGGACAATTATATTGTATTTTCTGTTTCCATTGAAATCATATATTCCCGGGCCTATGAGAATGTCCTTCCCAAGATCCACAGGGAAGCCCTTCACGAACCGTCCAAGCCTGTCTATCAAATAGATACGGCTTCCAGCGCCGAACAGAATCTGTAATTTTCCATTGGCATAGTAGTCAATCGTACCCGCAGCTCCGCATAGTTTCCTGTCAAAAGGAATGCCCCACAATCCTTTTCCTCCCTCCTCCTTAAGGCAGAGATAGAGGTTGTCCTGCTGATAGAAAAGGTTCATCTTTCCCGTACCGGAGTTCTTTACACGGAATGGTCCCTTCGGGACAATGACGGTCGTATCTCTCTCATACACAGGAGCTTTCGCCTTGCGAAGCTTCATTTTCCTCAATTCAACCCTGAAGGCAGACTTATCCTTTCCTGCACCATAGTTCAGGCTCAGAGGACAAAAGTCGCAATCCTGCTCATAAGTATTGAAGAAATCCAGAAGGGACGGCTTGAACTTCGATTTTGCAAGAGTTTCAGACGAGCCCGGGCAGAGATAGCATGAAAGTGCAGTCTGCTTGCCTGCAATGAAACCTTCCTTCCCGGCATCTGAAAGATATTCCTTCAGGGAATATTCAAGAGCTTTTCCGGACACATATTCTCCAACCGCAGCCCTGCTTCCAGAAATTATCCATCCGTCCCTGTAGGTGAAACATGACTCGTCAGACAGGGAAAAGATGCCGCCGAAGACAGATGAGAGGAATTTAGGATAGGCATAAGAGAAGATGGCGGAGCCTGCCTCACGTACATCCTCCACCTTATTCCCCTTGAAAATCAGGTCCTTGTCCACATTGTCCACCCTTATGAGATTCACCCTCTGCATTTTGCTGTCAGCAACAAATGATGCAGTTGCGACCTCCCGGACATTGAGTCTTTGGAACAAATCCTCAGGAGAGATTCCGGCAGATTTCTCAAGAGATTTCTGTGCCGTCCTGAAGGACTGCAGTTTCTGCTTGGAATCAAGGAAAAACATGTAGTTGTCCGTATAGGACTTCATGTTGGTAACAGGAATCGAGACAGCAGAGAATGTGTATGACGGAAGAATTTCCGGGTAGCGGAGCGTCCCGTACGCATTGGATGCAAGAACCGTTGCAAAAGCAGAAGCATCATTCTGCACGAGCGTGGTCGCAGTGAGACTTATTCCGCTTTCGTTCATGCTGTCTATCCCGGCAACCGTCCATTTGGCAAATGAAGAGGCGAAAGCAGACACTGAGGATGCCTGCTCCTTGAGCATGGCGGAAACCAGACGTGAAGACTGTTCATTGCATACAAAGACCACATCAGACGAAGATGTGGCAGAAGCAGCTTCTGCAAAGTCTTGAAGATCAAGGATTGACACATTTTTCTCGATGTGTCTGCGGGCAGAGCGGAGAATCACCTCGGAAGGCGAAGCAATCACTATGCTTCGGGAATTCAGGCGGCTTCCGCGCGGAGCCAGAGCCGAACAGTTCAGATACTCGCAGACCATTCCGGCTTCCTTTGCCCTGGCAATATATTCCTCGGCACTTTTCGGCATCTGCTCAGATGCCCTGCCCGCATCAAGTATATATATAGGTACAAGCTTTCCGGAAAAATGCAGGGACACGACCATCCTGCAGTCGAATTTCCCGAAGGGAGTGAGGTCCTGAGCCTTGGAGGCATCCGACAGGCACATCAGAGCCACGGCATCCGAAGGGACGGCTGGCAGCAGCATGTAGCGCGACTCTTCCGCAACCTTCGAGCTCCTTGCGGCATCAGATGACTCCCCGGAATACAGGAAGGCAACGGCAACAGCAATCATGCCGACCATAACAGCCAGCATGCTCACAAGTATTATTACCGTCTTGCGGTTCATCCAACAACCTTGGGCAATTTAGTCTTCTACAGCAATTGCCTCGATTTCAATACCCACACCCATAGGGAGGGCAGCAACCTGGAAGCAGGCTCTTGCAGGCTTGTCTGCGGTGAAATACTCTGCATACACGGCATTGACAGCCTTGAAATCAGCTATGTCGGCAAGCAGTACGGTAGTCTTAACGACATTCTCATAACCCATGCCGGCAGCCTTGAGGATTGCGCCGATGTTTTTCAGGGACTGATGAGCCTGAGAGGCGATGTCAGCCGGAACTGTTCCATCTGCCGGATTTACAGGAATCTGCCCTGAAATATAGAGAGTTCCATTCACAAGAATGGCCTGGGAATATGGTCCGACCGCCTTAGGCGCATCTGCTGTAGCTATTACCTTTTTCATATAGATATCTTAAGTTGTGTCACAATTTGCTGCAAAATTAA
>CALZOR010000094.1 GCA_945827785.1 uncultured Bacteroidales bacterium
GTTTCGCAAGCGGCACAACCTTCAGGACCATAATAAGTTATCACTTGCGAAACTTAAATGGTGTATTGTTTCGTTTTTGGCTATATGCGAAATATGTAGAATTTAATCCTCGATTATTCTGACTGCACCTTTGTCTGCCGAGCTCACCATTGCCGCATAGGCCTTGAGGCTCTTTGAAACCACCCTCTGCCTGAAAGGAGGAGTGAAGGCTTTCTTTCCGCGTGAGAGTTCCTCGTTGCGTCTTGCCTGAAGCTGCTCATCCGTAAGTTTCACATTGATGCTTCTCTGAGGAATGTCTATTTCTATGATGTCGCCGTCGCGGACCAGGCCAATGTTGCCGCCTGAGGCTGCTTCCGGGGAAATGTGCCCGATGCTCAGACCTGAGGTTCCACCGCTGAAGCGTCCGTCAGTGATAAGGGCACATTCTTTTCCGAGGTGCATTGATTTAATATAGGAAGTAGGGTAAAGCATTTCCTGCATTCCAGGACCGCCTTTCGGACCTTCATAGGTGATAACCACAACGTCTCCGCTTACGATTTTTCCACTGAGGATGCCTTCGCATGCAGCTTCCTGTGAATCAAATACTTTCGCTGGTCCTGAGAATTTCCAGATGGACTTGTCAACTCCGGCAGTCTTGATTACGCATCCGTCCTGGGCGATGTTTCCGAAGAGGACTCCGAGACCTCCGTCTTTTGTGTAGGAGTGCTCAAGGTCGCGGATGCAGCCTTCTGCCCTGTCCATATCAAATTCTTTGTAATCATTTGACTGTGAGGCCATTTTTGTGCTGTAGGCATTGGCCGGGGCGCTTGAATAGATTTCTTTTGCCAGGGTAGTAACCGCCGGAGAGTCAATGCTGTAGGCCTGAAGCTCCTCGGCGAGGGTCATGCCGTCAACTCTTTTGAGTGATGTGTCCACGAGGCCGCCCTTTGCAAGCTGATACATGATTGCGGGGATTCCTCCGGCGCGGTTTACATCCTGAATATGATATTTGTTTGTGTTCGGAGCCACCTTGCACAGGCATGGTACCCTGCGGGAAAGCTCATCTATATCTTTCATTTTGAAATCCGCTCCCGCCTCGTTGGCGACTGCAAGAAGGTGAAGAACGGTGTTGGTCGATCCGCCCATGGCAATGTCAAGCGCCATTGCATTCATGAAGGCCTGACGTGTTGCGATACTCCTTGGAAGGACGCTTTCATCTCCTTCCTCATAGTATTTATATGCATTGGCAACAATCTGGCGTGCTGCCCTGCGGAAAAGGTCTTCCCTGCGTTTGTGGGTTGCGAGAATCGTTCCGTTTCCCGGAAGGGCAAGTCCGATTGCCTCAGTGAGGCAGTTCATGGAATTGGCCGTGAACATTCCCGAGCAGCATCCGCATCCCGGACACGCGCAATTCTCTATCTCTGAAACCTTTACATCATTGATTGTCTTGTCTGCAGACTTGATCATCGCATCGATCAGGTCAAGTCTTTCTTCTCCCATCACTCCAGCTTCCATCGGGCCTCCGGAGACGAAGATTGCAGGAATATTGAGTCTCATTGCGGCTATCAGCATGCCCGGAGTAATCTTGTCACAGTTGCTGATGCATATCATTGCATCGGCCTTGTGGGCGTTCACCATATATTCCACGCTGTCAGCGATGATGTCTCTTGAAGGAAGGGAGTAGAGCATGCCGTCATGTCCCATTGCGATGCCGTCATCAACGGCGATTGTGTTGAATTCCGCTGCATAGCAGCCCTGAGCCTCGATTTCAGCCTTCACAATCTGACCGATTTCATGCAGATGAGTGTGGCCCGGGACAAACTGCGTGAACGAATTCACCACGGCAATTACCGGTTTGCCCATCATTTCCTTTTTCATTCCGGCTGCAACCCAAAGGGCTCTTGCACCTGCCATCCTGCGGCCGTCCATTGTGACGGCACTTCTTAATTTATTTTTCATAAGTACGTATTCAGATATCTGACTTACATTTTAAAACTTATTCTATAAAAAAACGTCTTTCCTTTGGACCGGGAAAGACGTTTCAATATATTTCATAACAATATGTCATACATTAAACTCCCGGTCCAACTATCTTAATGACAAGGACTAGCACGACTAGAATGTTAATAATGTACAACATGAATGTTCTGCGATATGTTATCGTTCCGTTTTGCACTTACAATCTGTAAGCGCATACAAAATTATAAAAGACTTTTTCAAAAACAAAATTTTCCTTGCATTTTTTTGAGGGGGCACTATCCTAAAAATGCGAGGATGCCTGACAGGTCGTCTTTGGAGAAAGAGCTTTGAACTCCGGTGGAGAGATTCTTGATGTTCACCATCGATCCGGACACCTCGGTTTCGCCATTGATAGAGATGAACGGAATCAGTTTCTTGTCAGCATAGTCGAACTGCTTCTTCAATTTTGAAGACTCAGGATAGATTTCGCATGCGACACCGCTCTCACGAAGGGCTTTCACAAGCGGAATCAGGTAGCGCAGTTCGGCCTGGCCCATGTTTGCAAAGAGGACTTTTGTCGAAGAAGTAACTTCTGCTGGGAATTTGTCGAGGCCTTTGAGCACATCATAGATGCGGTCTGCTCCGAAGGAGATACCCACTCCTGACATGTCCGGAAGGCCGAAAATGCCTGTCAAGTTGTCGTAGCGGCCACCTCCGCAGATGCTTCCGATAGCAAAATCCTTTGCTTTCACCTCGAAGATTGCGCCTGTGTAGTAATTGAGTCCGCGGGCAAGCGAGAGGTCGATTTCAACCTCCTGTGAGATTGACGCAGCATCAATCAGGCTGAAGAGTTCCTCGAGTTCGTCAAGGCCTTTAAGTCCGGTCTCGGACACGATGCCTGATGCGGATTTTCCCCCCATGAGGTCCCTCATCACAGCGATTTTCTCCGAAGTGGTTCCGCTGAGCTGCAGCACTGGGCGAATGACTTCCACCGCCTCCTGAGAAAGGCCGTTCTGAAGCATTTCAGCCTCAACTGCCTCAAGGCCGATCTTGTCAATCTTGTCAATTGCAACCGTGATATCAACGACTTTCTCCGGGAATCCGCAGATTTCAGCCATTCCGGTGAGAATCTTACGGTTGTTTATCTTGATGCAAACCCGCACGTCGAAAAGCGTGAATACCCTGTCCACAATCTGCACGAGCTCAAGCTCGTTAAGGAGTGATTTTGAGCCGATTACATCGACATCACACTGATAGAACTCTCTGTAGCGTCCCTTCTGCGGACGGTCTGCACGCCAGACAGGCTGAATCTGGAAACGCTTGAACGGGAAGGAAATCTCGTTCTGGTGCTGCACTACAAAGCGTGCAAATGGCACGGTGAGGTCATAGCGAAGGCCTTTTTCGCATACTTTCAGGGAGAGCGCCTTGCTGTTATAGAGGTCATCGCTGCCCTCGACCTTGTAATCATTATAATCTATATGCGAAAAGGCATCTCCCGAATTAAGAATGCGGAAAAGGAGTTTGTCTCCTTCATCGCCGTATTTTCCAAGCAGGGTGCTCAAATTCTCCATTGAAGGGGTTTCAATCGGAGCATATCCATAAGTCTTGAAAACTGAACGGATTGTGTCAAAAATATAGTTTCTTCCGGCCATCTCTGCCGGAGAGAAGTCCCTCGTGCCTTTCGGGATTGATGGTTTCTGTGCCATGTATTTCCTTATTTTTATAGTCAAGCCCGCAAATTTAGTCATTTTTTGATAAATCGCTATTATCCTGTCTCATCGGCTTGCTAAAAAGCCCTTCCCCTGTCATTTCGACTAAGCGAAGCGGATGGAGAAATCTATATAACATTGAAACTATTTCATAAATATGTTTCAATTATTGGGTTTTTCATTTATATTTGCGGAGCTATATAATATAAGGAATAATGGAGAACAAATTGTTTCTGGTGGACGGCCATGCGCTGATTTTCAAAATGTACTACGCATTCCTGAGGCATCCGATGATAAACTCAAAGGGGGCCGACATGTCCATCCTATTCGGATTCACCAAATATATTCTCGAACTCATCGAGAAAGAAAAACCAAGCCACCTTGCCGTGGCATTCGACCCTCCGGGAGGCACTTTCCGTCATGAAATGTTTCCGGACTACAAAGGGACGAGGGATGAAACCCCTCAACTTGTCATCGACTCACTCGAACCGCTCATAGGGATATGCAAGGCCCTCAGGATACCGGTCCTGATGGAGAAGGGATTCGAGGCGGACGATGTAATCGGTTCCATGGCCAAACGTGCTGAGAAAGAGGGATTTGACGTATATATGGTAACCCCGGACAAAGACTATGGACAGCTTATATCAGATCATATATTCCAGTTCAGACCAGGCAAGGCATCGGGAGAAAACGAACTGCTGGACAAGGCTAAAATCTGCCAGAAATACGGAATAAATTCTCCGGAGGAGGTGATAGAAATCCTTACAATCTGCGGAGACACGGCGGATAACGTTCCGGGAGTCAAAGGAGTCGGAGAGGTCGGAGCGGGCAAACTTGTCGGCAAGTACGGGACAGTGGAAAATATATACAGACATCTCGATGAACTTCCACCGAAGCAACGCGAGGGCTTCATCAGCTCCAAAGACCATATCGAATTGAGCCACAAGCTTGTAACCATCAAGACAGACATCCCTCTCCAGACCACAAGCGAGCAGATGAAAGTAGATTTCGCCTACGGGCCCGAAATCGCAGACCTTTTCGAGGAATATGAATTCGGATCCTTGAAAAAATATATATCACATGTGCAGGCCAGCACGCCGGCAGCCAGCAAAAAAATAGAGATTGAAAGCGTTGACTATCAGGAAATTGCACGCTTTGCAAAAGAACAGGGCAAATGTACCATCATAGTTGAAGGAGAGTCCGGCGACATTTTCTCATCAGTCCGAAAGGTCACAATTGCAGTTCCGTCAGGCGACAAAGATGCGGCCCGGGTTGCAGAAGGCGATGCGGTCCAGCTTAGGGAAATCCTCGAGGACAAGAATGTGGATAAATATGGATATGACCTTAAATATCAATACAATATCCTCAGATACAACGGCATTTCCCTCGAAGGCAGGCTGCATGACATCGAACTGATGCACTACCTGATAAATCCGGAAAAGAGCCACAAAATCGACATTCTGGCAAAGACCTACCTCGACTACACCATGGGGACAATGGCAGAGAGCAAGCCTCAGGAGGTCAGTCTTTCACTTTTTGACCAGCAGCCGCTTGAAGAAGAGCAGACCTCAAGACAGGAGGAAGCTGCGGTGACCGCCTTGCTCGGAGACAGGATAATGGCGGAGTTGAAGGAACAGAACCTTGAAGATCTATACTTCAAGATGGAAGAGCCGCTTTTGTCAGTGCTTGGAAGAATGGAATGCGAAGGAGTGAAGGTGGACATGGTGCAGCTCAGGAGATATGCCTCGTCGCTGACTGTCGAAATGAACCAGATTCAGGACAGAATCAGGGAAATGGCCGGCGAGCC
>CALZOR010000095.1 GCA_945827785.1 uncultured Bacteroidales bacterium
GTCATCAAAAACGCTCTTTTTAATTTCAATTATCCTAACTTCATCCATTTTTCGTGACATTTTCAATACTATTTGATGAATTTCCAAAATTTGCCGTTTCAGGAATTTCCTAAAAAAACTTGCCTCGAAATATCTATTCAAATCTGAGGCAATTTTTTTTCAAATTCCTAAGTTAGGAATATTTATTCGTATAAACAAAAATACTTTTATTCTGTGATGATTTTGTGCATTATTTCTTAAAATGTGCTTATTTTGTGTTTAAGTTAGTTTTGTTTCAATATGAAAATTTTGGTTACAGGAGTTTCGTCCGGATTTGGAAGAGCTATTGCAAGGGCACTTGCACAGGACGGACATGAGGTCTATGGCACAATCAGGAAAGATGTTGAACCTATCGCAGGAGTAACATATGTCAGGGCGGATGTTACAGATGATGACCAAGTCAAGGCTGCTTTCGACCATGTCATGGAACTCACAGGTGGAGTTCTTGATGTATTCATCAACAACGCAGGCATGGGTATTGGCGGACCGCTTGAGTTTTGCAAGACAGAAGATGTACAGAACCAGATGGATGTCAATTTCATGGGAATGGTGCGCTGGATGGGTGGCGTAATCTGTACAATGAGAAGACAAGGCTATGGTAAAATAATATGTATCAGCAGCATAGGGGGATTGATGGGCCTTCCTTACCAGGGAGCCTACTCTGCCAGCAAGTTTGCTATAGAGGGTTACTGCGAGGCGCTTCGTCTGGAGTTGCGCAAATCAGGAGTTCAGGTAATTGTTGTGGAGCCAGGTGATTTCAGTACCGGTTTCACTGCAGTTCGCAAATCAGTTGAGATATCGGAAGCGGCTGCGGCTTATCCTTCCTATGAGAAATCACTCCGTGGCATAGAGCATGACGAAAGAAATGGACTCAAACCGGAGTATCTGGCTGCCAGAATATGCAAAATAATAGCGAAGAAGCATCCGTCATCAAGTTATGTGGTTGCTTCTCCGCTTCAACTACTTGCCGTATTTGCCAAATGGCTGCTTCCGGCTCCATTATTCCAGAAAATCCTTTCCCTATACTATGGCGTTTGACCGGTATTCAGCCAGTCAGTTCGAAAAGGAACGGCCTCGGAAATAGTCAATCGCCTTATGATATGATGTCAAGGACGTGGTTCCATACGGTATGGCGCTCTGTCTCGTTTAGAATCTCGTGGCGCATTTTCGGGAAAATCCGGCTGTCAACATCGGTATATCCCACTTTTTTCATCAATTCCACAGAGGCTTGATGCTGCTTGTCAGTGCCCCGGCAAGGATCCATTTCTCCTGAAATGAATCTCACTTTCAGTTTCGGATTCTTCATTGCCCATCCTTTCTCGCTGTAGCAGTATTGCATCAGGCAAAGGAGATTGTAGAAGCCGTTGGAAGTGAATACAAACTGACAGAGTGGATCCTTATGATATGCTTTCAAAGTTTCCTGGTCCGAGCATACCCAGGCGCTTGGAAATCCTTCATTCTCAAAAGGTTTGTTGAAAGAACCGAAAGACATTCGTTGAAGTATTGCCGGTCTGTGATGCCAGCCTTTTTTTGAAAAAGCAGCTGTGAGCCTTGCCAGTATTTTTCCGGCTCCGGCTGCAGGATTGGCGCTTGGAGAACCACAGACTATCAGTGTATCTATATGTGAATCATAACGTTTTGTATATGAACGGACTACCATCGATCCCATACTGTGTCCGAACAAAATCCTCTTCAGCTCAGGCCATTTATCAGAGGACCATTTTCTGACAACTTCCACATCCTCTACCATGGCATCCCATCCTCCGTCATACATATACCCCAGATCATCGGCACATTTTACCGAGCCGCCATGTCCTCTATGGTCGTGGATTACACAAACATACCCGTTTTCAGAGAGGAATTCCATGAAAGGATAATACCTTTCCTTGTGTTCACACATTCCGTGTACAAGCTGGACAATGCCCCTGGGATTTCCCTTTGGCTCAATATAGGCGACAGCCAGATCAAGGTCGTCGGCCAATGCTTTCAAAAGTAAAGTTTCCATATCGATATAGTTTCAGACAAACATACATAAAATTTTCATACTTTTGCGCATTAGCAAGATTTATGCAGTTACTTGTTAAGGTTATATTTTATTAACGAAAAATTCAAGAATATGTTGGAAATTGGAATACGTGGAAGACAGGAGACTGTCGTTCAGGAAAATATGCTTTCGACCAATGTCGGAAGCGGATGTGTGAAGGTGTTCTCCACACCTATGATGATTGCTCTCATTGAGAAGACTGCAACCCTTTCAGTTGAGCCTTACCTTGAGCCTGGCCAGAGTACCGTCGGCACTTTGGTCAATGTCTCACATCTTGCAGCAACACCTCTTGGCATGAAGGTCCATGCGGAGAGCGAACTTGTGGCGATAGACCGTCGCAAACTTACGTTCAAGGTTGCCGCATACGATGAAAAGGGGCTGATAGGCGAGGGCATGCATGAGAGATTCATCATCGATATAACCAAATTCCAGAATAAAGCAGACGAAAAGAGCTTGTAAATGCTGCTTTTCGTCTGCTTTGGTATGATAGAAAAAGGTATTATCTGATCCAGGTGCCCCGGCGCCAAAGTTCCTCGAATGGACCGCGTTTGTGGCTCTTCAGCCACCATGTACAGAACCAGTACTGGAGAGCGATAAATGCTGCACCCATAAGCCAGCTTGCAGTATGGCCGCAGACGCGGAAAAGTCCGAAGCCCCAATTGTAGAATAACATTGCACCGACTATCGACTGACTGAGGTAGTTGGTAAGGCTCATTTTTCCGTAAGGAGCTATCTTGATGAGCCAATTCCTGGCTGAGGTTTTATAGAAAAGCATCACTATGCCGGAAATGATTACCATCATCATTGCGAAATTCTTCCACATGTTCAGAAGCACGTTCAAACTTTTGTCAACGCATGGGATGTCTGCAATTCCAGGCAAAAGATGGTAGGCTGGAATGAGCAAAAACAGCGAAGCTATAGCTATAACAAAAATGTTTCTCCAAATGACAAGATTTTTTCCTTCATTGTATAACAGCCTTTTACGTCCAATATACATGCCCACAAGGAAAAGGAAGACGGTCTGGGTCATTCGTCCGTTTTCAATAGCCCAGAGGAAGTTTACAGGCAGTCCGTAGCGTATTCCGGCTACTGCAACATCCAGCATCGAGCCTGTGGCCTGAGCTGTGGCGAGGGCACCCCAGCAGGAGCCGCTTCCGAGATTTAGAATCGGAGTTGTCGGATCAATGAGTCCGAGCAAAATGTAGGTCAGTTCGACTGGTTGGAGTCCGAGAAAGATTGCAAAAGCAAGAATTACCTTGTTGCTTGCCCTGATAAATGGAATGACCAGAAGTCCGCATACGGCATATAGGAACAGAATATCTCCGTTGTAGAACAGCAGGTCGAAGAGTCCGAACATCATCAGGAGCACCATCCTCCAGACAAAGCGGGGACGGAAGTCTATGCCTTTCTGGGCCTGGTTGTCATGCTGGATGTAGAAGCTCAGACCGAAGAGGGTAGCGAAGATTGCATACATTTTTCCTGCAAGCAGGTAGAATGTAGTGTCCCAGACCGCCTTGTTCATCCCTGCCCAGAAAGGGCTTGACGGCTCTGGAAAATTGTAAAAATTCAGGTGCTCTATGAAGTGAATGAGCACGATTCCTCCGATTGCGATGCCACGGAGTACGTCTGCAACATCAATCCTTGTGTTTGGCAGTGTGGATGGTGTGTATCTATACATTTTGTATGGTGTTAAATTACTCTGAATCTGAAAGTAAGACCTATCTGGACATTGTGGATTTTATTGCCTGAATCTGTGAAATAGATGGCATGAAGTCTCAATCTGTTGTTTTTCAGCGGGAAATATTCGATTCCGCATCCTCCGTATATTGATTTGGCTCCAGGGACTATCACCCTGTCATAGGCTTTGCCGTCGGCATCGACATTGTCCTGAGCATTGGTTTCATATCCGAATTTACCGCAGATATTCCAATTACGGATGCTCCATATCAATTTCCCGATTATGCTGTAGTCGGTGAAAAGTGGTCTTTTCTGGCCCATTCCCGCGCGGTTGAAGAAATCTACGTCAACGGCTACATCGCCGAATACGAAATGGTTGCCAAGAGCGAGATAATTCATCATTCCTCCTTTTGAGTCTTCGATAAAGTTCACGCTCCACATTGTTTTCCACCATTTTGCAAACTGACCGTCCCATGCGATATTGTATGCAAGTTCCTTTTTGAAACCATTCGAAAGGGGAGAATTGCCTACTTGAATCATCATGGCCTGACTCTCCATGAAATACCAGTCCATATTCACTCCGAAAACATAAGCCTGGTCCAGTCCGCTGCAAAAACGACTGTAGAAATACACGTCAATCGAAGGGATATAATACTCATATCCGCCAATGAGTGCTGCCGATTTGCCGGCATACAGGCGGAGTTTCTGGTTTACATCCCAGTAAAGACAGAGGTAATCTGTGGCTTTGAACGGGTTTTCTGCATCGCCCCATATATGCAGCCTTTGCCTTACGCGATAGGATACATTGGGTGCTATGCTTCCTGCTATGTTGAAGTTCAGATGCTCTGCCCTGAATCTTGGGGTATAAGTTCCTTCATGTATTTCCTGATTGAAAGAACCTCGGGCATCAAAAATCAGACTGTCAACTACTTTTGCACCCGCTGCTGCAGGTATCATGATGGCCGTCAAAAGGATCAAAAGATATATTTTTTTCATAAGCAATCAAATGCTCAATGTTTGATATTCGTTTGCAAAGATAACCTTTTACGAATAAATTTAAATAAACTGTAAAAAAATGCTAAATTCGCGCGGTTTTTTAGTAGTGTTATAATGAAATTTGTTTTACAGTTTCTGATTATCATGGTGTTTGCATTCGTGGGAGAACTGCTTCACTATTTTATTCCGCTTCCGATTCCGGCAAGTATTTACGGGATTGTGCTCCTTTTTCTCGCACTTGAACTCAAGGTTGTGAAAGTCAGCGATATAGAGCAGACGAGTTCCTTTCTTATTGCCATCATGCCCTTGATGTTTCTGCCCCCGGCTGTGGGAGTCATCGAGTCTTGGGACCTGATTCAAGGGGCCTGGCTTCCATATGTTGTCGTGACGGTGGTGAGTACGGTGGTTGTCATGGCCGTGTCTGGAAGGGTTACACAGAGGATTATCAGAAAAGGAGGCAGGAAATGAAAGAGTTGATTGAAAGTTCAGTATTCATTGGTGTACTGATAAGTCTGGC
>CALZOR010000096.1 GCA_945827785.1 uncultured Bacteroidales bacterium
TCTACACACTGCATATCGTCGTCAGCGTCAGATGTGTATAAGAGACAGATATTTAATTATAATTATAATGCTAAATTTCAGCATTCGCCACAATTGAGATACTAGTAGCCGTTATCCCAGTAACTGCTGCTCTTCTTGAATTTCAGCAAGTCTGCAAGAGCCGCTGCATTGGCCTGGATTCTGAAACTCCATTGCTCATACCGGCCGTTAGGAATCCACGAAACCGCAATGTTGAAGCAGTGCAGGTCGTATGTGGCACTCAACTGCGTAGTGGTCATCTTCATGGCCATAAGGTCGAAGTTCGTGCTCAACTGAAGGGCAAGTCTCGGAGTAAGTTTCAAACTTCCGTTCAGACCTATGGTCTGGGTGAAATTGCGTTTTGTCTTTGCCTCTCCATTTGTATATTGGTAGCCTTTGTTATAACTGAAATTGTAGTTGAAACTTATCGACCATGGGGCATTCGGATTGGTGTAGTAGAGCCATCCTCCCGGGATATATTCTCCTGTTACAGGATGATAGAATATCCTGGTATAATTGGTTGAAGGTGCGCCGCCACTGTTCTGGGTACCGTCATTTCCTTTGAGCTTGCCTTCTCCTGAAATCGAATATGAAAGCGAAACCGAAGCTCTTTCAAGCCTCATGAGGCCCTGATGTTCCTGGATTGCCCAACGGTTGATTTTCCTTCCTGACGGGTTCTTAGCACTGACATCCATCGCATAAGGGTCGAACGATGCACTGGCATTAAGTCCGAGTTTGCCGAAGATGGAAGTACTCAGGTTGATGTTGAGAGGGCTCATGCCAAGAGAATCGGCGAGGAAGTTGTAACCGGTGGTAAAATTCAGCTGGTCAATGAGTTTTACCTTCTTTGTGCCCACTCCTGTCGTGTCTTTCAGGTCCCTGACCTTTGCCTCGAAGTTGTTTCCGAGAGAGACGTTCATGCTGGCGGTCTTTCCCTTTCCCGGGTATGAGTTCATCTGACCGGCATAGATGTTATAATCCTCAGAATGTTCCACACCGTTCTTGTCTGTGTATGTAAGGGTTCTCCATCCATTGAAATATTTGCCTTTTTCCGGGCTGAATGATGCGCTGATGGACGGTGTTACGACATGCCTGATGGCCTGGAGTTTATGATGCTTTCCGAAATTGAACATACCGTATAGCCTGGTGCTCATGCTTATGCTCCCGGAATAGTTATGAGTTGCTCCAAAATATCCGAAATTCTTGCCATACACCGTTTCAACCTTCTCTGTTTCAGGATTATAAACCTTCTCGTTCTTTCGGAAGAACCAGTTCATTCCGTAGGAAATGGACGGAGTGATATTGATATATTTCAACAAAGTGAAATTCGGAAGTCCTATCTGGAAATTATGCGTCATACCACTTTGGAATTTATCGGCAAACCCCGGTTTCATGAACTCTGAAGCCTTGAAATTGATTTTGTTCTGGAGAGCTGTCGAATATCCGAGTGAGAATTTCTCATAGAACTTTTCCTTTCCGACGCGATGTTTCTGCTTGAACGGATAGAATCTGCTGACGCTGAAGTTGATATTAGGGAATGTGAACACATAGGAACTGTCCTTTGAGTTCTGGCTGTGGTTCATACCGACTGTGAGGTTGAATTTCCCGTTCCAGTTGCGTCCATACGAGATTGACGATGAAATCTGGTTCTGAAGAGTTTCATCGATAGTGGTGGAGTTGAACCGGTTGTTGGAAGGGCTGGAGAAGTTCACAGATGCACTGAAAGAGGTTCCCGGCCTTGCCTTGGAGTCCTGGGAGTGGTTCCATGTCACTTTGAAATCCCTCGACTGGAAAAAGTCGGTACTTCCTTTTTCTCCTGTCTGGTTGTTGGTATATGAAACTGAAAAACCTCCATTGCACTTGTAATTGACCTTGTAACGTGAATTCAGGTTCACCGCCCACGATCCGAGGGTATAGATGTCTCCGGTCACAGCAATGTCAAAATACTCACCTATAACGAAATACAGGCCGAGATCCCTCATGTAGAAACCTCTGGAAATCTCTTCACCGAAGGTAGGGAAGAGGATGCCCGTAGCCCTGTCCGGTTTCTTCGGGATGAATCCGAAGGGAAGTCCGATCGGCAGAGGGACATCTCCGATTACAGGATAAGCCGGGCCAAAGACAGTCTTCTGTGAAGGCTTCGTAATTACCTTTGCAGCAGTAAGATGCAGATAGTAATGCGGATGTTCGCAGTCGCAGACAGTGTATTTTCCGTTTGTGATGTTGATGGAATGGTCCGGCATCATCTTGATGTTCTTTCCGTGCAGGATGCCGTCCTGTTCCTGAGTGACCATGTTCTTGATTCTGGCCTTCTGGGTGGCGAAATTGTATCTGACCTCCTCCATGGTGTAGGATTTTCCTCCCTGTTCCATCACCGGCTGTCCCTTTATGACGCCTGTCGTGTCCTTGGTTCCACGGGCGAAAAGTGTCTGTGTCTGAAGGTCATACTCCATGTAATCGGCTGTCAGTTTCATATTTGCATAGGAAACGCTGACGTCGCCATAATAGTGGATTATCCTCTTTCCATTGCTGAAATCTTCGATAATCGAGTCCTTTGCCGCGGTAAATGCCGGAGCATCCAGCGAACTCTTGTTCAGAAGGTCGAGCGAATCTGCACGTGAAATGGAATCTGCCCTGAAGGTGGAATCACGCTTTGCTTTCAAGGAATCAGGGAGCTCCATTTTATCAGGAAGGACAATTTCTGAAGATGCTCCGCGGCCTTTTAGTCTTCTTGAACGTCTGTCATTCTGGGCAGACATCGAGAAAGAGCAAAGCACAAGGAGCAGCAGAGCCACCATCCCCAGTCTTTCAGCCCGGATTTTCAGATTTCCATTCCTATATATATACATTCGTCGCTTCGATTTGTTAAAAATGCTCCAAGTTGGAAGCCAGCCTGCATAATTTCGTAAGTTTTTACTATTTTTGCAGCCTGCAAATTTAGAATTATTTTTCATAATTAACAAAACCATGACGCCCTACAAGCTCCATATTGCAACAATTATGACCTTCCTGGCCTGTTCAACGGGCTTTTTTGCATATGCTATCCCGGCCAAAGCTGCAACAGAAGGGGATATGGGGCTCAAAACCGTAGTGATAGACCCCGGACATGGCGGCAAGGATCCCGGTTCCCCCGGCCAGAGTTCATCTACAAGTGAAAAGCATCTTGTACTGAGCATTGCAAAACAGTTCGGAAACATGATCACCAAGGCATATCCGGATGTAAAAGTCGTCTATACCCGCGACAAGGATGTCTTTGTGGAGCTGAATGAGAGGGCAAAGATTGCCAAACGCAACAAAGCAGACCTTTTCATTTCCATACATTGCAACTCGAATACCTCAAAATCACCATATGGAGCATCCGTGCACATCCTAGGCCCGAAGTCAAGCAATTCAAAGAACAATGGCGACTACTTTGAAAAAAGCATGTCGGTGGCAAGAAGGGAAAATGCCGTCATGATGCTTGAAGACGATTATAAGACAACGTATCAGGGCTTCGATCCGGACTCTCCGGAATCCATCATCAGCCACAGTCTTATGTGGAGTGCCAATTACGAAAACAGTCTTGCGCTTGCAGCAGAAATCGACAACGGATTCCACAAATCTCCTTTCCGCGTCAGCAACTACACAGGCATACACCAGGACGTTTTCTATCTGCTCTGGGCTACCAACATGCCGGCAGTACTGCTGGAACTCGGATTCATTTCCAATCCATCGGATTTCAAGTACCTGAGTTCCGCGACAGGTCAGAAAGAAGTGGCGCAGAGACTCTTTGATGCATTCAAGGCCTACAAGACCTATTACGATGGAAGTGTCCGGCAACAGGAATTCCAGCCACAATTGCAGGAATCCGCACCGCAACAGGAAGAAAAGCCACAGGCCAGCGGAACAATATCCAGAGATCAGGAATCGACATACTATGCGGTCCAGATAATGGGACTGGGGAAATTGCTCAAAGACGGCGATCCCGCGTTCAAGGGTCTCAGGACCAGGGCAGTCAAAGCACCCGAAAGTACAATATATAAATATATAACAGCATGGGCACCAACAAGGGAGGAAGCCTCGGCGTCTCTCTCCACGGTTAGGAAAAAGTTCCCGGAAGCATTCCTGGTCAAAGTGACCGGAGACAAAGTGACAAGGAACTGATGCTGCCAGCTGAAAGTTGAACTTAAATCGAATGAGATGAAATTCAGTAAAGAACTTAAAATCGGAATTTTTGTTATTTCCATCCTTGTAATTTCCTTCTTTGTAATCAATTACCTCAGAGGAGAGGACATATTCAACAGAGAGATGGACATCTATACCTGTTTTGACGACATGCATGGCCTTGTCGCCTCGGCGCCTGTATATATAAAAGGATATAAGGCCGGAACTGTCACAGACGTAAGTTACGATAGCGAAAAGGGTACCTTCGAGGTGCTTTGTTCAGTGAGCAAGGATTTCAGCATACCGGCAGATTCAAAACTTACAATTTACAGCGTTGACATAATGGGAGGCAAAGGACTCCGCATTGACCTTGGGACTTCAGAAGAGATGGCTTCAGACGGGGCCTATCTTGAGCCGGGCTATGAAAAGGACATGCTCACAAGCCTTGGAGACGGTATAGGTCCGCTCATGGACAAGGTCGGCAAGACTCTAGACAGCCTGAACGTCACCGTTGCCGGGGTCAACAAACTCCTTTCCCAGGAGAATCAGGAAAGCATAAGACGCACCCTGGCTCATCTGGAGCGAACTATGGCAGACCTGAGGCACGTTGCCAGGACCGTTGACGGACGCTCTGCTGAACTTGACAGTTTCATCTGCAACCTTGCAACCCTTTCCGAAACATTCAACGGAATTGCAGCCAAGGTTGATACCACCATGACCGGCGTCAACTCTGTAGTCGGCAAGATTGATTCAAGTGACATCGAGGGTGTCATTTCATCTTTCAAGGCACTTCTTGAACAAATCAACGATCCTGAAGGAACAATGGGAAGACTTCTTGTCGATGACTCAGTTTATGATTCGGTCGATTCTCTTCTGAAAGATGTCGATGATCTTGTCATAAAAATCAAGGATAATCCTAAAAAATACATAAAATTCACCATCTTCTGATGTTTTAACAATGTTTTAGCTAAAATAATGACATTAGAATTGTTCTAAATTAATAGATGTCTGAATTTGTGATAGTTAAGTGATTTTCAATTTCATAAATAATTGAAAATCACTTATTTATAAATATTAAAAG
>CALZOR010000097.1 GCA_945827785.1 uncultured Bacteroidales bacterium
GCCTCATCCCTTCCTTCCTTCCGTCGAAATATCGGGAATAATTCTCGATTCCGGGGCAAAAACCCATTTCCTTGATGAACTCGAGATCATACTCCACCCTCTGCTTCAACCTCTTGGCTTCCAATGTTTTACCTATTGAGTTAAAATATTCCACCTGGGCGCTCATATCATCCTGAATCTGGCTGATGGCCTTGGCACTCCTCTCTTTGGTGGTCACGAAATTACCGGCCGGATAGATGGAAATCTCGTCCAGAGAATCGATGAAAGCGCCTGTAATGGGGTCTATGATTGAAATCTGGTCAACCTCGTCGCCGAAGAACTCAATTCTGACGGCATTCTCACCATAACCGATACACACGTCCACCGTGTCGCCCCTGACACGGAATGTACCTCTTTTGAAATCTGCCTCAGTGCGTGAATACAGAGCATCGACGAGCTGGTACAGAAGCCTTGTCATGCTCCTTTGCTCACCTCGTTTGACAGTGACGGTCTGGGCATGGAAATCTGCAGGGTTTCCGATACCGTAAAGACATGATACACTGGATACTACAATTACGTCCCTTCTTCCCGAAAGCAAGGCTGAGGCAGCGCTCAGACGCAGTTTTTCTATTTCATCATTGATGCTCAGGTCCTTTTCTATATAGGTGTCCGTCACCGGGATATATGCCTCAGGCTGATAGTAGTCGTAGTATGAAACGAAGTATTCAACGGCATTGTTCGGAAAGAATGACTTGAACTCTCCATAGAGCTGGGCTGCGAGGGTCTTGTTATGGCTCAGAATCAGGGCCGGCCTCTGAAGGCGCTCGATTACGTTCGCCATGGTAAATGTCTTGCCGGACCCTGTCACGCCGAGCAACGTAACGGCATCAACCCCGTCCTTGAGGGCGGAGCACAAACCGTCGATTGCTGCAGGCTGGTCGCCAGACGGGCTGTAGGGAGATTCAATCTTAAATTTCATCAGCGGCCTGAGTACATGTTCTCATAGTATTTCTGATAGTCACCGGAAGTGACATTATCCATCCATTCCTGGTTCTCAAGATACCAGCGAACGGTTTTTTCAATGCCTTCTTCAAATTGGAGGGATGGCTCCCAACCGAGTTCCTTCTGGAGTTTTGTCGAGTCGATTGCATAGCGTGCGTCATGTCCCAGCCTGTCAGTGACATAGGTGATGAGGTTCAGATCCTCTCCCTCTGCACGGCCTAAAAGCCTGTCAACTGTGTTGATTACTACCTTGATGATGTCGATGTTCTTCCATTCGTTGAATCCTCCGATATTGTAGGTCTGTGCAATGGTTCCTTTGTGGAAAATCAGATCTATTGCCCTTGCATGGTCCTCAACGAAAAGCCAGTCGCGGACATTCTCGCCCCTGCCATAGACCGGAAGTGGCTTACGATTACGTATATTGTTGATAAACAATGGAATAAGTTTCTCTGGAAACTGGTATGGGCCGTAGTTGTTTGAGCAGTTGGTCACGATGGTCGGCATTCCGTAAGTGTCGTGATAGGCGCGGACGAAATGGTCGGAGCTGGCCTTTGCTGCGCTGTAGGGGCTGTGAGGGTTATATTTGGTTGTTTCATAGAAGAAATCATCACCGTAGGCAAGGTGGTGCTTTCCTGATGAAGCCTTTGTCGTGAATGGAGGCTCTATTCCCTCAGGGTGGTTCATGGTGAGTGCCCCATAGACTTCGTCAGTGGATATATGGTAGAAGCGTTTTCCTTCATATCTTTCAGGCAGGCTTTCCCAATAGAGTTTAGCCGCCTGAAGCAAGGACAGAGTGCCCATGACATTGGTGCGGGCAAAGGTGAACGGATCCCGTATGCTTCTGTCAACGTGGGACTCAGCCGCAAGGTGGATTATGCCGTCAACCTGCTCATCCTGCATCAGTTTGTAGAATGCTTCAAAGTCGCAGATATCCATCTTTACGAACTTGTAGTTCGGTCTGTCCTCGATGTCCTTGAGATTCGCAAGATTTCCGGCATAAGTGAGTTTGTCGAGATTGATGATTTTATACTCCGGATATTTATTTACGAAAAGTCTTACAACATGCGAGCCTATGAAGCCTGCTCCGCCAGTTATTACTATATTTCTCATTTTACTATCTTTAATATACATTTTTTGAGTGATTCTGTCCAGTAAGGTATTGATATACCGAAGGTTGCCTTTATCTTGTTTTTGTCAAGAACCGAGTAGGCAGGCCTTTTAACCGGGCTTGGAAACTCATCTGAGTGACAAGGCTGGATGTCACACGAGGTCTGACCGCTGTATTCTGCAATCATTTTTGTAAAATCGAACCAGCTGCATACGCCCTCGTTGCTGTAGTGGTAAATGCCGGATTTTTGGTATTTGAAATGCTGCTCAACCTGTGATGCTGCATTCCCGTCTTTGGAGACGTGAACCGAGACTGCGTGTGAGTAGTCTGCGATTATCTGAACTATGGCCCCTGCCAGGTCCAAGGCATAGGTCGGGGTTCCCGCCTGATCGAAGACTACCTTCAGTTGTGGCTTTGAAGCTGTCAGCTGGAGCATGGTTTTGCAGAAATTCTTGCCAAATTCGCTGTACAGCCATGCTGTGCGGATAATGACATAATTTCCTCCGACAGCCATTATCTTTTGTTCTCCGAGCAATTTTGTCTGTCCATAGACTCCTGTTGGAGTTCCTTGCTGCGCCTCATTGCATGGCGTATTGTATGGCTCCTTCCCGAATACATAGTCTGTTGAAATCTGCACAAGCAGTCCATCCACCTCTTTCATCGCCCTTGCGAGATTTTCTGGTGCAGTTGCATTCAACTTTTCGACAAGTTCATATTTCTGCGGATCTTCAGCCCCGTCAACATTCGTCCATGCTGCACAATTGACAATAGCATCCACCCCTTCTGCATGCACCATTTTGCGGATAGACTCGAAATCAGTTATATCAAGAAAAGTGGTCTGAAGACCTTCAACCTGATTGACGTCCGTAAAAATATATCTGTCAGACGATTCTTTTGCAAGAATCCGCATTTCGTTGCCAAGCTGACCGTTGGCTCCTGTTACCAATATAGTCATCTCAATCAAGATTAGCTTTGCCAGTCTCCTTCAATTCATCGATTACCTTGAGCAGATATTGCCCGTATTGATTCTTCAACATCGGTTGAGCAAGTTCTCTCATGCGCTCTTCGTTTATCCATCCCTGACGATAGGCTATGCCTTCAAGGCAGGCAATCTTCAGACCCTGACGCTTCTCCAGAACTTCCACATAGGTAGAAGCCTCGGAAAGTGAATCATGGGTTCCGGTATCGAGCCAGGCAAATCCTCGTCCGAGCGTCTTGACCATGAGTTCCTTGTCTGCAAGGAACCACTGGTTCACGGTTGTGATTTCATATTCACCACGCGCAGAAGGCTGGATTCGAGAAGCTATATCCACAACCTTGTTAGGGTAGAAATAGAGTCCTACGACAGCATAATTACTCTTTGGTTTGGAAGGCTTTTCTTCTATGCTCAGACAGTTTCCCTCATTGTCAAATTCGGCCACTCCATACCTTTCAGGGTCATTTACCCAATAACCGAAGACCGTAGCCTTTTTTCTCTCCTCTGCGTTGCGGACTGCCTCTTTGAGCATTTTCGTAAATCCGGATCCATGGAAAATGTTGTCTCCAAGAACGAGGCATACGCAATCATCTCCAATGAAATCCTTTCCTATTGTAAATGCCTGAGCAAGTCCGTCCGGGGAAGGTTGCTCAGCATACTCGAAATGTACGCCATATTCAGAACCGTCACCCAGAAGACGCTTAAAGCCTGGAAGGTCGAATGGTGTTGAAATAATCAGAATATCCCTGATTCCTGCAAGCATCAATACAGATATGGGATAATAAACCATAGGCTTATCATAGATTGGCATGAGTTGCTTGCTGATTCCCTTTGTAATAGGGTAGAGGCGGGTTCCTGATCCGCCGGCGAGTACTATTCCTTTCATGGTTTTGGAATTATAATGGATTATGTCGTTAACCCATCAGAATGTTCTGCTGTTGCTTCGAAGTTCGGGATAGAGGTCGGAATCATAAAGGAAGGGGGAGACAATTTCCGCAAGGACTGGATGCTTTTTATCCTTCTCTGACAGGATTATGTCCTCTGCCGGTATTTTCCAATCAATGCCGAGCGCCGGATCGTTCCATGCAATTGCACCCTCGCTTTCCGGCTCATAGAAGTTGTCGCACTTGTACTGGAATATGACCTCATCCGAAAGCACTACGAAACCGTGGGCGAATCCTCGAGAAATGAAGAACTGCCTGTGGTTGTCTTCGGTGAGCTCGACCGCAACATGCCTGCCGAAAGTAGGGGAGCCCATGCGTATGTCCACGGCAACGTCAAGTACCGCTCCCTTCACAACTCTCACGAGCTTGCTCTGAGCGTATGGCGGCTTCTGAAAATGCAGGCCACGAAGCACTCCGTAGCGTGATTTGCTTTCGTTATCCTGAACAAATCTGACCTGACATACCTGTGAATTGAAATCCCTTTCTGAGAAAGATTCAAAGAAATATCCTCTATGGTCACCGAATACTTTGGGTTCAATAATGAACAACCCTTCTATATCTGTTTTAATTACATTCATTATAACTCCTAAATTTCTACAAAGATAATCAAAAATTTGTATATTTGCAGGGATAAAGGGGATAGATGATGACTACTCGTCAGAATAACCCTGGTTCTGAAAATATAAACAACTGTTTTATAATTAATTATAGACGATATTATGGTTTATTCACACGAAGTGCAGCAGATGTGCTGCGTCAAAAAAGGACCTAACCATGGTCCCGCTCCAATTCCTGAAGAGGGAAAATGGGTGAAATCAAAGGAGATTACTGACATTTCCGGTCTTACTCACGGTATCGGTTGGTGTGCTCCTCAGCAGGGTGCCTGCAAACTTACTCTCAATGTAAAGGACGGTATCATCCAGGAGGCTCTCGTTGAGACAATCGGATGCTCAGGTATGACTCACTCAGCTGCAATGGCTTCTGAGATTCTTCCTGGCAAGACTATTCTTGAGGCTCTCAACACTGACCTCGTTTGTGATGCAATCAACACTGCAATGCGTGAGCTCTTCCTCCAGATCGTTTACGGACGTACCCAGTCAGCTTTCTCTGAGGGTGGTCTTATGATCGGTGCAGGTCTCGAGGACCTCGGAAA
>CALZOR010000098.1 GCA_945827785.1 uncultured Bacteroidales bacterium
GGAACAAGCTCCATATCCTGGACAACAAGCAGCCTCACGTATGGTTTATGACCGGGCTCAGCGACTTTACTGGCTGGCTGCCCGAGTGGCGGGAGGAGATCTTCGTGAGCACATCAAATGCAGGCATTACCATGTCACATTCGAGCCGATGTTCTCTCCGATGCCGGAGGACATGGATTTGCAGGGCATCGATTGGGTGGTAGTTGGCACGGAGACCGGGAAGAGAAGAGGGAAATGTGACTCAAAGCCAGCGTGGGTGGAGAACATCCTTCACCAGACATCTATGAGGGGTATTCCGACTTTTATGAAGGAAGATCTTGTCCCGATTTTGGGCGAAGATAGAATGATCCAGCAGCTACCAAAGGCGTTTGTCATGTAATTAATACTCAAAGTTATAACTATTCTGGTGGGAAACGGCAATGATATGATGGTTTAGAGGCCATATAACGTCAGGCTTAATTGGAGCGAAGCGAAGGCGGTCCTCAGACCGCACGGTGAAGACAAGATGAACCCCCTCAAAAGCGGAGAAACGAAAGAGGCTGACCTAAGTCAATTTGACTTTTTGGTCAGCCTCCTGTGGGTGCGCGGCCCAAGGGACAGTCTGGTGCCGGCTTGCCGGTGCCAGTCTGTCACCGGGTTGGACTTCGGCGGCAGCTCTGCTGACGTCAAGGTCCAAAGCGCGGAGTGGCTCCGACGAAGTGGCCGGCTTGCCGGACGCTTCGTCGGAGCATGGGTTGAGGTTAGGAAGACACCGAGAAATTGAAATTTAACTAATTATCTACCCGAGTTTCTATCCGGTAAATCCCGATTTATCGGTGTAAATATAACAAATCTACAGCAACTTGTATCTGTCTTCGAACTTTATCGCAAGCTGTTGGGAGATAATGCCCAGTTCGGGACAGGCATTGCCCATTCTCCTTTCTATCTGTAATCCGGTTGTACCAGTTGCTTCCGTATTTCTCTTTCAGAAGCCTGTATTCACATCCGTACATAGCTTCAGCCAATGCGCCTGTCAGACTGCATAGAAGGTGCCTGTCAACATCTGGCCATCGTGCCGCGTTGTGTATCGCTGACGTGAAATCCCAAGCCGTTTCAAAACAATACCAGGCTCTCATCAGATATGTCAACAATCCGTCTGTCGGCTTTGAATCCTTCCATTGCCAGCCAGATTTCATCTGGGCGAATATCTTTCCGAAATATCCTGACAATGCCTCTTTCTTGGATTTTCCTATATGTAGGCTCCGAATGAGTTCAACAATGATGTTTCCTGCATACATTCCTTCCTTATCATCGTAGAAAATCTCTTTCGCCGATTTTATCAATGCCTGCGGATTCTCATTGTTCCAGGCAAGGTTTGCCAACATTATCAGCCTGTCAGCATAACCGGTAGGATTGATAGGAGCTTGTGTCTCCAGCTCGAAGAAAACGACTGATTCATAAATCAGCAACTTAACAAATAGACAGAACCTATCCTCGGCAGTACTCCCTTATTGTCGAGGATTATATTTTGTGCATTTGTTGTCCATATTATAGATATTAATAAATGGATGGCAAGAAGAATTTTCTATCTTTGTAGAACCCTCTGGAGGGGGCTATAAGTAAACTTGTATATGGAAGACAATAGAGGTGATATTCTGATGTATCAGACTGTAGACGGCAAAACTGCTATTGAAGTTATGCTGTCAAATGATACAGTGTGGTTGACAATCGATAAGATGGCCGAGCTGTTTCAGCGCAATAAATCAACAATTTCAAGACATATAAAGAATATTCTTGAGTGCGGGGAACTGGCAGCAGATTCAGTTGTTGCATTTTTTGCAACAACTGCCACTGATAATAAAGTGTATAATGTACAATATTTTAATCTAGACATGATTATCAGTGTCGGTTATCGCGTTAACTCCATCAGAGGTGTACAGTTCCGAATGTGGGCGACATCAGTGCTTCGCGAATACCTTATCAAAGGTTTTGCAATGAATGACGCATAGCGGAAGGATATCGGCAGAAGTGGCCAAGAAGAAAGCAGGTGAAGAATATGCAAAATTTCATCAGCGTACTATGTATGAACTGTCTCCAGTGGAATTGCATTTCATCGAGAATTTCGAAAAAGAGCAGAAACTCCTTAAGAGCATAAAGTGAATCTGATTCGTCAACAATTATTGATATGACGATACTCAAGAAAATAGGACTGTCGAAGCGGTATGGCAAAGCGATATATGCCATATCTGCTGTATTGACTTTGGCGATATCATCGCTTGTCTTCTTCAATCCCTATGCTATTCCGATGGCTATACTACTGAAACTGGTCAGTATTCCGATAATCCTCTATCTGTATACGACCTTCACCAAGAAGACGGAAATATACTTTTACCTCAATCTTGGTATCAGCAGGAAAGAGTACTATTACATTCCTTTCGTGGTTGAGTTCGTCGGCTTCTTAATATTTATAACCCTTATAGGATATTTAGGTAATGCAATCCGTTAACAGACTGCTGGTCGACAGCGTGCATCTCGAATTCGATAAGCTGCAGGTTCTTCAGAGCGCCTTCATCACCGCTCAGACCGGCAGGGTGACCGGTGTGCTCGGCAGGAACGGTTGCGGAAAGTCTTGCCTGTTCAAATGCATCATGGGTGGCATCAAGCCTCAGAACATCTTCGTCCGCTTCAATGACGAGCCGGAAACTGATTATGCCCATATCGGAAAAAGAGTTAAATACCTTCCTCAGAATGTCTTTATGCCGGCCAATATGACCCTTGGTGAGGCGTTCGATCTATATGGTGTAGATTACGACGGTCTGGTCGCATTTGACAATAAGTTCCATACATATGAGAGAATGACATCAGGTCAGCTTTCAGGGGGAGAGGTGCGTATAGCTGAAATGTATATGGTGCTTAACTCCGAAGCAGAATTCTGCATTCTCGACGAACCGTTCTCCAACGTCGCTCCGAAATATGTAGAGATGATGCAGCAGCTGATTCAGCAGCACAAGGCCACAAAAGGAATCATCATCTCGGACCATATGTACGAACAGGTCATGGATATAACCGATGACCTGTTCTTGCTACGCGACGGATACACATTCCCTATAAATTGTAGGGAAGACCTGATCCATCATGGGTATATACTTAGGTAGAGACCAAAGAAAGAGGGTGACTAAAATTATTTGTTTTCTGAATCAGGAATTTCAAAATTAACTGGGAAGGTGAATGACACTGGTACAGGCTTGCCGTCTTTTGTTCCAGGAGTCCAGTCCGGAGACATGTTAAGTACTCTCATTGCTTCAGCATCCAGCTTCTCATGTGCTCCTCTCAGTAGTTTTGTAGGAAAGACAAAACTGCAACTGAAAATTTGTAGGAAAATTGTAGTAAAATTTATACAACAAACCCCCGTAGAAGCACTTCTACGGGGGTTTTTGGTGGTGTCACCGGGAATCGAACCAGGGACACAAGGATTTTCAGTCCTTTGCTCTACCAACTGAGCTATGACACCATTTTGTTTGAGAACTTATCTCTTCTTTTGTTTGGGATTGCAAAGGTAGGCATTTTTTCTTTTCCTGCAAATTTTTCTTGCATTTTTTTGAAAAAAGAGTCGTTTTCATCTGTTTTTTATGAGTATCTTCGCAGTCTGATGGATAGAAAGAGGTTCATATCGGTGATTCTGCCGCTCAAACTTGAGTGGGAGCCTTGCTATTGGGTTAAGGATGGGATTGAGGTGAAAGTTGGAGACAGGGTTAGGGTGGAATTTGCGAGGAAAAGCTATATCGGGGTGGTTGACGGAGTTGATATCGAACCGGAGATTGCTCCTGAGAGAGTCATGGAGGCTGGAGAAATAATTGAGGGCCTGGACAGGATTTCGCCTCAGGAGATTGAACTGTGGAAACAGGTGGCGCAGTATTATATGTGCTCGGTTGGTGAGGTTTATAAGGCGGCATATCCTGTCGGGAAATCGTCTCTGGAAGAGGCCAGGGCTGCAGCCAGCCTCAGGAATCAGGAAAGAATCAGGAGAGAAATCAGGATTCTGGAGGAAAAAATAGATAAAAGGAAAGAATCCATAAGGTTAAAAGAGGAGAAACTCCTTACAACAGGCGGGGAGAAGGCACGGGAAAAATTGATGGAGGCAATAGCCAGGAACAGGGAACAGATTGAAGTTCTGTCCAACAGAATCAATTCCATCGGAACAGAAAACAGGGCCCTCACGGGAAACATTGAGGACAAGGACAACAGGGCTAAAATCATTCTGACAGAGGCTCAGGAAAAAGCACGGGATGAGATTTCAACGGCCTTCTGTCAGGGAAAGCCAGCCCTGCTTCATGGAGTGACGGGATCCGGCAAAACGGAAATCTACATCAGCCTGGCACTTGATGTCCTTTCCAAAGGGCAGAATGTGCTGTATCTGGTCCCGGAAATTGCCCTTAGCAGGCAGCTTGAAAACAGGTTGGCCATGCATTTTGGCAGACAACTGCTTGTCTTTCACTCTGCCCAAAGTGCAGCACAAAAGCGCGACATAGCAGCAGCCATAAGGCATGGTGAGGGGCCATACATCGTGCTCGGGACCCGCTCTTCCCTGTTCCTGCCACACAGGAACCTTGGCCTCATAATAGTGGATGAGGAACATGACTCCTCATACAAGCAGGACTCCCCCGCCCCGCGATACAATGGGCGTGACACGGCCCTGATGCTCAGCCTTATTCAAAGCGGTCCGGACAAGCCATGCAACATCGTTCTCGGCTCGGCAACCCCATCCCTCGAAGAACTGTACAACTGTATGGCAGGGCGTCATGTCCTCGTCAGGCTGAATGAAAGGTATCATGGAGCACAAAATGCTGATATTGAAATAATTGACACCAGGCTTGAGATGCGGAGGAAGGGTATGAGAGGAAACTTCTCGCTGAAGCTCATCGGGTATATCCGTCAGGCACTTGAGCAGGGAGGCCAGGTGATAATACTCCGTGCAAGACGTGCCTGGGCATCATCAGTTCAATGTTCAAGTTGTGGAACGATAATGAAATGCCCTCACTGCAACGTAAGCCTCAGCCTTCACAAAGGACCGGAGCGCCTCGTATGCCACTACTGCGGCTGGACTGCCCCTTTTGAG
>CALZOR010000099.1 GCA_945827785.1 uncultured Bacteroidales bacterium
CCATCCTTGACCTTGGCATTTGTGCCCATGATCGCTTTCTTTCCGTCTATCCATGGGGAAATGAAGGTAGGAAGGCCTCCGGAAACGTCCTTGCACTGTTTGCCCATCGCATGGAATGCCTCGACCGCCCCAATTGTGTCGCGGCTGATTTCCGTGCTTATGTACCATCCTCCGAAGCTTTCATATTTTTCTCCATACATCTTCCACACTTCGTCGATGACGAATTTGTTGTCCTCGATTTCGTGGCTCATGTCCTTGGTGTCCCAATAGACTCCGGAGTCATACAGGCCGAGATAGAATTTCATCCCATATTTCTGCGCCAGCCTGCAGAACATGTCGATGAGGTCCACGGACGGCATGTAGCAGCCCTTCTTTAGAAGGTAGGGGGACGGGTAGGTTATGAATTTGCGGTATCCGCATCTTATGTCTATGACAGTATCGATGCCGATTGCCTTCATGTAGGCAAAGTCCTGGTCCCATTCCTTCTCGCCCCAATTCTGGTGAGGGATGTCGTGAGAAATCTCATCGAGGAAGGTGCCTGTAATCTTCAATCCGTTCTCTTTTGGAACTATGAGCTTTGACTCGGCTGTCGAGATGTAGCCCTCCGGTTCATTTGCACATGACTTCAGAAGGCTTGAAGCAGCAGCTGCTGTGCCTCCGATTGCCATTGTCTTAAGAAAGTCTCTGCGGTTTGTCATATCTTTTGTGTTATTTTCTAATTTATTTTGCAAAATTAATAAAATATTTTAAAAACGCAAGTGTAAATTTATGGGAAAATTAAAAATATTTAAATAATTCCTTTGTTGTTTTGAAAAATTATTTAAATTTGCGCCATAATATTAAAAATATGAGAACACTGAACCGAGTTTTAATCGCAACATTGGCTTCGGCAATGTCTTTATTTGTGAGCTGCAAAGCTGATAATCAGACTGTTAACCACAATTATATGTGGTTTGACTGTGAAGCAAATTACGCAACTCTTTCTTCACCCGATTCAATAAAATTCTATCTGAGTAAATGCAAGGACCTCGGATTCGGCAATGTCGTCGTGGACATGAAGTCGATTATGGGAGAGGTTTTGTATGACAGCGAAATCGCTCCTTACATGGGCGACTGGGAAGGAGTGGAAAGAAGTCGTGACTATGATATGATGCAGTATTTCATCGATTATGGTCATAAAATGGGAATAAAAGTGTTTGCATCCCTGAATGTATTTGCCGGTGGTCACAACTATTTCGACCGTGGAATAATCTACTCAGACAAGGCCGCCTGGCAGAGCATCTGCTACGAAAAAGGTAAGCTCGTGCCGATTTCTTCAATCAAGACGAATTACAACGGCATGCTCAATCCTTCAAATCCTGAGGTTCAGCAGTATCAGCTGGACATTCTCAAGGAATTCGTAAGTAAATATCCTGAATGTGACGGACTTATCTTCGACAGGGTCAGATACGACGGAATGACTGCAGATTTCAGTGAACTCTCACGCAAGCAGTTCGAGGAGTACGCCTCTGTCAAGGTGGAGAACTTCCCGGAGGATATAATCAGCTGGTATGATTCCAATGGAAAAATCCGGGACACATGGCAGCCAGGGAAACATTTCAAAAAATGGGTGGAGTGGCGCGCCGGTGTCATCCACGATTTTGTCGTCGAAGCCCACAGGGAATTAAAGGCAATCAATCCCGACCTTGTTATCGGAGACTACACCGGAGCATGGTATCCGACCTATTATCAGGTGGGTGTGAACTGGGCAAGTCAGAACTACGATCCTTCTAAAGTTGAGGAGTACAACTTCTGGGCGAGCGAGGATTATCACAAGACCGGTTATGCTGAGCAGCTTGATGTCTATATGACAGGTCTGTACTATACTCTCATCACAAAAGATGACGTTGACCGTGCAACCGGAGTTGTTGGAAAGCGTACTGAGGCCGGAATGGACAACAGCCTGACCTATTGCTATAGTGTCGAAGGTGGTGCGGAAATCGCAAAGGAAATCACGATGGGAGTAGTGCCAGTCATCGGTTCAATCTATGTCGAGCAGTACCTCGGCGACTTTACTCCTTTCGGACCGGCAGTGGAGCAGGCTCTGAAAAGTACTGACGGTGTGATGATATTTGATATCGTCCACCTCAACAAGCATAAGCTCTGGGGTGTGCTTGAGAATGCAATGAAATCCAAATCAACTAAATAACCATAATGATGAAACCAATTCTGCATACCCTGATGGCAGTATTTGCTTTGCTGTGCATCAGTGTCGGCACCGCATCTGCACAGGCTCGCCTGAGCGGAAAGGTCACTGACGAAAGCGGACAAGCTCTTCCTGGAGTTGCTGTCCTTGTGTCCGGTACAACCACCGGAACCATGACGGATGACAACGGAAATTACTCACTCTCAGGTATTAAGAAGGGCTCCGCCATTGTTTTTTCGAGCCTTGGAATGGCTGAGCAGACTTTTGTCTGGGATGGCAAGCTTGCCAGACTTGACGTAGTTATGATAGAAGATGTCACCTTCCTTGAGGAGACAGTAGTTGTCGGTTACGGTACTCAGAAGAAGTCTTCTATGACGGCTGCAGTATCTGCGATGAAAGGAGATGAGCTTCTGAAGGCTCCTTCCACCAATGTCTCACAACTTCTTGCCGGAAAACTTCCTGGTATTTCTTCTGTTCAGGAATCAGGAGAGCCTGGCCTTGACCAGGCAAGTCTGCGCATCCGTGGTTCCATCTACGGAGCGGCCTATATAGTGGACGGCTTCCCAGTTGAAAACCTTAACGATGTGGATCCTGCTGATATTGAGAGTATTTCAGTCTTGAAGGACGGAGCTTCAGCAGCAGTTTACGGACTCAAGAGTTCCGGAGGTGTCATCATCGTGACGACAAAGAGGGGACAGGCTGGAAAACCAAAGATTACCTACAATGCCTCATTGGGTGCTTCCATGAATGCCAACTTCCCGGATTTCATGAACGGCCCTCAGTTCGCATACTACTACAACGTGGCCCAGATGATGGACCAGCTTGCAAGCGGAGCGATTGCATCTGAAGCAGACTATGTGCCTTATTTCAAGAAATCTCAGGTTGAGATGATGCTTAACGATGATCCTACCGACGGTTGGGACAATGTGAACTACATCGAAAAGGTATTTGGTACCGGCCTTACCCAGAAGCATAACGTGACCGTTCAGGGCGGAACTGAAAAGACCAGATATTTCGTTTCATTCGGTTATCTCGGCCAGAAAGGTAACATCGACAATTTCAATTACGACAGATACAATGTCAGGACAAACATTGATGCTGACCTTGCACGCAATTTCAAATTCACTATCGGACTTTCAGGTGTATTATCCAACCGTCATACACCGGCGTTCAATTCCGGAGGAACAGATTCGAATTCATATCTCGGAGAAACAGGATGGCTCTCGATTGCCAACCAGACCATCCAGATGCATCCGTATCTTCCTGAAAAATATGATGGACTCTACAGTGCTTCCATCAAGAAGAACACATCTCTTCCTCAGTCTCCTCTGGCTGCAATCTATGAGTCGGGCTACAAGAAGACGCGCGGGATGAGTATTTCTGCAAATACTTCTCTACAATATGAGCTTCCTTGGGTTAAGGGCCTGGTGCTCAAGGTATCAGGAGTGTTTGACTACGGCACCTCATACAACAAGAACCTGAATACGCCGTATGAACTCATGGCATATTCAGCAGGAACATGGAGTAAAACTTCAGATCCTCGCGGAAACGGCTCGGGCGTAAACCTCGGAGAAGGTTCTTCATACTGGCAGCAACTTGTCGGCCAGGCTTCCATTTCCTATGTGAATTCATTCGGCAAGAATAATCTTGACCTTCTTGCACTTGCTGAAATCCGTGACTACAAGTCAAACAACCTTTCCGGCTATGTGAAGGAGATTCCTTTTGCCAGCCTGCCAGAACTTAGCTATGGTAAGCCGGAGCAAAGCCCGATTATGGGTTCCAGCGATGCTTCCCGTTCAGCCGGTTATGTATTCAGGGCAAGGTACAACTACAACGAGAAATATCTTGCCGAGTTCACCGGCCGTCTGGATGGATCGTACAAGTTCGCAGGAATGCTCAAGACCCGCTGGGGATTCTTCCCTTCAGGATCCATTGGTTGGAGAATCTCCAAGGAGGATTTCATGAAGAATGCAACCATGGTGGATGACCTTAAAGTCAGGGCATCGGCAGGTTTGCTCGGAAACGACAATGTATCCTCATATATGTTCCTCGCATCATACGATCAGTATAGCTCAAAAATCAACTATCCGATCGGCGGGGGAGTTACATCGAATCCGGCTTACGGCCCTTCTGGAGTTCCGAACACAGACCTCACATGGGAGAAAACTCTTTCTTACAACGTCGGAGTTGACCTTTCGATGTGGAATGAGAAACTCGGTGTCGAAATTGACGGATTCTACAACTACATGTTTGACTTGCTGACATATCAGTCTTCCGGTTTCCCATCATCAATGGGAGGATATTATCCGACATGGGTTAACCAGAACTCATTGGATACCAAGGGTATAGATATTCTCGTATCTCACAGGAACAAATTCATGGCCGGAGGCCACCCGTTCATCTACGGCATTTCGGCGAGCGTTACATATTCAAAGACGCGCTGGCTGAAATATAATGACGAACCTAATGTCCCTTCAGGACAGAAGAGGGTAGGCACGACCTACGGAACCTTCCTTGCATGGCAGGCAGACGGCCTCTATCGCAGCGAAGAAGAGATTGACAACTCTGCATGGTACGGAACCCGTCCTTGTGTGGGCGACATCAGATATGTGGACCTTAACGGAGACGGCAAGATTGACAATCAGGACAAGTCCATCATCGGACGTCCGAACATGCCTGAACTTACATTCGGACTCAACCTCGACTTCGCATGGAACGGAATCGACTTCAATGCCCAGTTCACGGGCGGAGCCCTCTTCGATGTTTCCATGACGGGAACATATTATAACGACATGGATGACAACACTATATGGACCCAGACCTTCAAGGAGAATGCCAACTCTCCTTTGTATCTGGTGGAGAATGCCTACAGCATATATAATCCTGACGGCACTTTCCCTCGCCTT
>CALZOR010000100.1 GCA_945827785.1 uncultured Bacteroidales bacterium
GTGTATCCGACTCTCATCGGAATAAACAAATATTCAGGCCCGGAGTATGATGGTGGCGGATACGGCTTTGAACCTGTCGAAAAATCTCTATATGATGCCTACGATGCTGAGGATACCCGACGCGATGCGACAATTCTTTGTTTTGCAAAATTTCAAGAGGCTAATCCGGAGGCTACATATACACCTCGTTATGATGACACAGGATATTTCAATAACAAATATCTTGGACGTGCAGATGGACACAGCCGATACACCGGGAACGCTCCTGAACTGAATTTTCGGAACAACTACAGGGTATGGCGCTATTCTGAAACTCTTCTGGCTGCAGCTGAACTCATTGTCCGTACCGGAGGCCCACAGGACGAGGCAGATTCTTACCTGAATCAGGTAAGAGCAAGGGCCTTTGCATTGAAGGTGGATGATGCGGCTTTCGCATCGAAGAAGAAGACAGCGACACTTGATGCCATCCTTCTTGAGAATCGCTTTGAATTTGCTCTTGAAGGTCATCGTTTCTGGGATCTGGTCCGTTTCGGGAAAGCAGAGGATGTTCTTGGAAGTCGAGGATATACCCCGTCAAAAAAATGGCTTCCGATTCCTCAGTCTGAGATTGATCAGTCCCAAGGTACACTGAAACAAAACCAATACTGATACTTATTATGAAACGTATATTGACAATTTTGGCTTCACTGGCTTTGATTGCCGGATGTGAAAAGCCTTCGTACCAACTCGGAGAAAAACCTGACATCCCCGCTCCGCAATATTCCGTTACTCCTGAAGAAAGTGATCCGAATGTTATCAGATTCACGTTCAATGAAGATTTCGTTTCTCCTTTCTGGAGAGTTAGGAAACCTGACGGTAGCTATTTTGAAACTTGCAGCCGTGATTTTACGCTCCGCTATTACATGAAAGGAGAATATGACGGCATTCTCACGGTATATGGTCAGGGAGGAATGGGCGAACCTGTCCCTTTCAGCTTCATGGTGACAGAGAATGATCCGATTGTGATGAAACTCACGGGTGTTGAAACCAGGAAAATCTGGGTATGGAATTGGTCTGAAAATCTCCATTTCGGAGAGGGCTCTCGTGATGCCAGAGAACCGAACTGGTGGCCTGTAGCCGCTAACGAGATGAAGGACTTTGCAATGTATGATGATGAAATGTGCTTCGTCATTGACACATGGGACTATCTGCTTGATACGAAAGGAAAGATATATGCAGACGGGACAGTCCTGTCCTTGCTTGATCCTGAAAGTTTTCCGGAAGGAAAGGAATATAGAGGAACCGATATGGCATATATTCAGCCGGAAGGCCAGAAATGGGGACTTTACGCCGATGAGGAGGGTACATTGTGGCTTAGTTTTACCGGTGGAGGCTTTCCTTCATATCCATGCCATCCTTCTGCAATGGGAGGCGCGTATGAGGTGTTGGAACTTTCAGATGATGTCCTGTCATTGAAATATGATACAGGCTCTGATATTTATGGCTCGTGGTTCTTTCGCTTTGTCCTCAAGGGTACGCAACCGGAAGTCGGCGAAGGTGGTAATCCGGACCAGCCCGTCATCCCTGAGATGACAGAACTTGAGAGAGTCCTTACATCCAATGCTGATACATCACAGAAAGTCTGGATATGGGATCGAACCACCAGAGGGCATTATGGCGAGGGGGCACCATCTTCCATGGAACCCGACTGGTGGCCTGTTGAACCTGATGAGATGAAAAATTACTCAATGTATGATGATGAATTGGAGTTTCGTATTGAAAACCATGAATACATACTTAGAGCGAATGGATATGTCTATTGCGATAGAGGTGCTCTTGCTGCCATGGGCAAGGAAGGGAATGTCGCCACTGATATTGAATATCAGCAACCGGAAGGCCAAAGCTGGTCAATAGTGAATGAAGACGGCGTGGATTATCTGCAGTTCTCCGAAATGGCCTTCCCTAGTGCAATACCTGTTCCTGGTGTACTCGGAGGCAAGTTCAGGATCTTGTCCCTTACTGAAGATTGCCTGTATTTGCGGCTTCAGACAAATGATGATTCATGGTATTTCAAATTTATACCTAAGAAATGAAACTGATCACAATGAAAAGAAAAATTACATATCTGACACTTATGCCGATATTCTGCATGGCATTGACCGGATGTATGAAAGAAGATCCGGAGTATTTCAAAAAACCGGATTGGTGGACTCCCGAGGAAGAGGATGCCGGGACGGGTGAGTATCGTCTGGTCTGGTCCGACGAGTTTGTCATGGACCCTCAGTCGGGAATGGATTGGACATATCCGTCAGATGACTGGACCTTCGAGACAGGAGGCTCCGGATGGGGAAACGATGAAGCTCAGTATTATGTTGATAAACAGTATGAAAATAATGTTGTTGCAAAAGTAAAGGACGGGAACCTCATACTTTCAGCCTATAAACTGGATTCGCCTCTCGAAGGGAAAAAATATATCTCTGCCCGTATGACCACAAAACGTTCCTGGACTTACGGGAAAATTGAGATGCGTGCTAAACTATGCTCCGGACGTGGAGTATGGCCGGCTTTCTGGATGTTGCCTGCAACAATGACATCGGATAATCTTCTTGATGGGGAAATTGACATTATGGAGTATGTCGGTTATGAACCGGGCATAGTATGGTTTTCTCTTCATAATAAGAAGGACAGGACTGAAGAAGGCAAGAATCTGCTGACGACTCCTTATACTATATCAAATCCTGAAACAGAATTCCATATATATGGAGTTGAATGGACGGAAGACTACATCCAGGCATATATTGACGATGTGCCATATTACACATTCCGCAATGACGGAACCGGGGATCCGGAATCATGGCCATTCAGTAAACCGTTCAGAATCAAGTTGAATATAGCCATAGGCGGAACTTGGGGAGGCTATATGGGAATTGATGATACAATCTTCCCCGCAGAATATATAATAGATTATGTACGTGTATATCAACGTTGACTGAAAATCCATGATAAAGAGAGTGAATATGTTGCTGATTGCAGTAGTCCTTTTTTTCCCAGTTTTTTCGTGTAAGGAAGGGATTTCTGTTGAGGTATATCCTGAAACTGCTGAAAATCTTGTAAGATTTACATTTGGAGGCACTGCTACCAAGACAGAGTTCGGCTCACCGGATGGAAATGTCTATCCTGTGTTGTGGACTGATAGCCAGAAGGTCGGCATTTTTTATAACTCTCAGGTTGGAAGTCCGGAGGATAATTATGGTGCTCAGTATGTTTTCCCAGTTCCGGCAGCAGACCGTATGACAGCTGCATTTACTGCTCCGTTTATGCCTGAAGAAGGAAGCCGGCATGTATTTTATGCCATCAGTCCCTTATGTTCTCTGGGATGGATGGGAAATGAGGACTGGGATGCAGATGGCATAAATGAAAGTAAGGTTGTCTATGCCGAAATTCCAGTTGATCAGGTACCTGTTGCTGGTTCCTGCGATGAAAAAGCTCAAGTGATAGTTGCACGAAGGGAATATCCTGATTTCCCTAATGAAGTAGAAATGCCGTTCACTCACCTTTCTGCATATGGGAAAATAAACAGCCTTATTCTTCCGGAAGGTTCGGATGAAATCGTTGGTGTACTCATAGAATCGAATAGGTGGCTATCTGGGGAGGTCTATTACAATTATGATAAGCCGGGCAATGTCTCGTTCAATAGAGGGTACAAGTATCTCTATCTGGATGTGAATTCAAGTGGCCTTAAAGGCAAGTCTTTAAAGGATGTTTTCTTCGCTTGTGTGCCTCAGGCTGAGCCATTCAGTGAAGGAGATTATCTGAAGTTCACTGTATATACTATAGGTGATACCTGGGAAAAGACGGTCTCATTCACTGAAGACAGGACATTGACATTCAATGCCGGACACATATCATCTTTCAGCCTGGATGCTTCAGGTTTCGTGAATAAAAGCCGGTCGGGATACAGATTGGTGTGGCACGATGAGTTTGATGGTGAGCCTGAGGCTGGGATATCTTGGGCATGGCCGTCCAGTGAATGGATTTTCGAGACAGGAGGATCAGGATGGGGCAATGATGAGGCACAGTACTATGTCAATAAAGTACATGGTGACAAGGTTGTATCGAAGATTAAGGACGGAAATCTCATTATAACCGCATATAAACTGGCTGTTCCTCTTAACGGTATGGACTATATTTCAGCACGTATGACAACCAGTCAATCCTGGACTTATGGCAATATTGAGATGAGGGCAAAACTTCCTTCTGGTCGCGGAGTGTGGCCGGCGTTCTGGATGCTTCCTGAGGTCTTGACATCGGACAATCTTCTTGATGGTGAAATTGATATTATGGAATATGTAGGATATGAACCCGGAGTAGTCTGGTTCTCCCTTCACAACAAGAATGACAGAACGGAGGAAGGAAAGAATCTGCTCACATGCTCGTATTCTATTGATGACCCGGAAGACGCATTCCATGTGTATGGAGTGGTATGGACTCCAGAATATATCCAGGCATATATAGACGGTACACCATATTTCAAATTTGACAATGACGGATCTGGAAATCCCGAGTCATGGCCCTTTGACAAGCCTTTCAATATCAAACTTAATATAGCCGTAGGTGGAAATTGGGGTGGATACATGGGAATTGATGATAATATATTTCCGGCAGAATATGTCATCGATTATGTTCGTGTTTACCAGTTATGATTTTCAGCGGGACACAATTATTATTAACCATATAGTAACATTATGAAAACAAAAGTACATTACGAAACACCAGTCATTGTGACGGTGGCTTTCATGGCCGAGCAAATTCTGGCAGCGAGCACAAAAGTAACAGGATCCTTCATTGAAGAACTTGAGGAGGAAAATTTTGGAACTTTTTAATTTGTGACTTTTTATGAAATCTATTATGAATACTTTCGTGGTTTTTGCAATTGGAGTTGTTTCCACGATGTCATGCTCGAAGATAAAAACAACAGAAGAAATTTCAGACGATGCTGTAACAGTCCGTTTTACATCTTCCGTCGATGCTACCAAGACCGT
>CALZOR010000101.1 GCA_945827785.1 uncultured Bacteroidales bacterium
GCCATCAACATTCTGATTGCCGTGGCTTCTGATTTCGAAACAGCTGCAAAAGGTTGGTATTCATGGTTCCTTTCACCTGAACAGGTATGGCTCTACGGAGGATGGCACAATGTGATGAACGGCATTGCCGGACTGCTGAATATCTTCTGTATGACAGCATGGTGGAGTGTATATTCATCAAAGGACAAGACCGATATGCTTTGGCCTGACATGACATGGGTATATATCCTCGTTTATGACGTCTGGAATTTCGCATATACATACAACTGCCTGCCTACACATTCATGGTTCTGCGGTATCGCCCTTCTGCTTGCGCCTACAATCGCAGCAATTTTCTGGAACAAGGGAGGATGGATTCAGAACAGGGCAAATACCCTTGCAATCTGGTGCATGTTCGCTCAGGTATTCCCGCTCTTCCAGTGCACATTCCCGGACGGAACTGCCGCAACGAAATGGGCAACCCTTCCGACTCTGTATGCCGACGGCACTCTCAACGGCATCGTTGAAGGCGGCTGTGCAAATGCCGATCCTACAGCAATGACCATAGTCAGCGCCCTTGCACTGATAGTCAACGTAATCGCCCTCGGATACATCATCTACGTTTCACGCAAACGTCATATCAATCCTTACAAAGAGGACGTATTCGTCAACCAGAAATACTACAAAGATGCAGCTGCACGTATGGCATAAGCGTCTGACTTTCAAAAAAAAATCCCCGGACTTTTGATGAGTCCGGGGATTTTTTTATCAAACTCTTGCAGGTCGTTTGCGCACAACCGCCCAAATTGCCCATGCTGCAGTCAGGACCAATGACATCGGAAGTCCGACTGTCAGAAGCTCTTTCAGGAATATCTGTGTTCCTCCTGCCTGGGTAAAGGCTGAGAAGAACGGGAAACTGAGCATTATCTCTCCGTTGATGATGTGATCGACTATTAGCATGACAGTGCCGCCCCAGAGCATTTTCTCCAGTGCGGGGATTTCGTGCTTGAGCACAGCAGCTTCAGGGCTGTTGATTGATGCTGAATTGTGTTTACGGTAGATGGTCGTGGCAATAGCCTGAGCCATCGGGACTAAAAAACAAGCCATATAATTTATTATTAATTAACTTCTATTTCTTTGATTTCCACTTCATTGCCTTTCAGTAGCCAGGTGTGCTCGCTCCCACATTCAGGACAAATTTTCGCATGTTGCACGGTAGGGTAGTCGCATCCGCAGTCGTCACAATGGGTCACGGCATTAATGATATTTATGTCAAGCTTGCACCCTTTCATCATATCTTCTTTTTCAACTGCCCACTTCCAGCAGTCTTCAAGGTAGTATGGAACGATGGTCGAAACCTCGCCTATGTTCATCACCACCTTGCTGATGTGTGAGCAGTCGTTTTCTTTGGCAACTTCCTTGACTTGCTTGATGATGTGGAATACTATTCCAAGTTCATGCATGGATCATTTCTTGTTTACAAGGATTTTCATACCCCTCTTGATTACATAAGGAAGGAGGGCACCGACTTTGTCTTCTGCCTTGACCATATTGCTGCACTCAGGCATAGTCCTGTGCAGATGGATGGCATCGAAACCGCACTTGGTGGTACACAGACCGCATCCGATGCATCTGTTCGGATCCACAACTGAAGCTCCGCAGGCAAGACAGCGCGAAGTCTCGATTTTAACCTGCTCTTCGGTCAGAGTCATGTGGTATTCCTCGAAAGGCTTTGCTGCAGAGGAAGTTCCCTCTACCTGGCGAGAGGAATTGTCATAAGACTCCACAACGATATTGTCCTTGTCTATTTCAATGAAATCACGCCTGTTACGTCCGATGGTCATGTGGCCGTGCTGAACGAAGCGATGCAGGGACTCTGCCGCTTCCTTACCTGTTGCAATCGCATCGATTGCGAATTTAGGTCCGGTGAGCAGGTCGCCTCCGACGAAGATATCCTCCTGTGCAGTCTGAAGAGTAAGAGTATCAGCCACAGGATATACTCCACGGTGGAATGTCACATTGCTTCCGTTGAAAATACCTCCAAGCTCGACAGTCTGGCCGATTGCGAATATTACCATATCCGCCTCAAGCTCAATGGTCTGAGCTTCATCATATTTCGGTGAGAACTTATGGTTTTCGTCGAATACGGATAGACATTTCTTAAATGAAATTCCCTTGACGGCACCATTCTCCCCAAGCACAGCTTTCGGTCCCCATCCAGGATTCAGGACAACGCCATCTTCCCGGGCTTCAGCCCTCTCCTGCAATGATGCAGGCATAATATCCTCTGTTTCAAGCGAAAGCATGGTCACATCAGATGCTCCGCTCCTCTTTGCGACTCTTGCGGCATCGATGGCGACATTTCCACCTCCTACCACAACTACCTTTCCACTCACCTTCACATTGCCGGTATTGGCCTTGTGGAGGAAATCAATGGCCGTCGAAACACCCTCCAGGTTTTCACCAGGAATGCCCGGAAGTCTTCCGCCCTGGCAGCCGATGGCCACATAGAATGCCTTGTAGCCTTCTTCACGCAGCTGGTCGAGAGTAATGTCCTTGCCGACTTCAACGCCCGTCCGAATCTCCACGCCGATTTCTTTCATGATGTCGATTTCAGCATCTATGACATCCTTCTCAAGCTTGTATGAAGGGATTCCGTATCGCAGCATTCCGCCCGGAAGTTCGTTCTTTTCGAAAACGGTAGGGTAGTAGCCCATAGTGGCAAGATAATAGGCGCAGCTCAATCCCGAAGGACCACCTCCGATGATGGCAATCTTCTCTTTCCATCTTCCGAGATTCGATGCCACTACAATCTCTGGAACGAAACGATGTTCGGCATTAAGGTCTTGGTCTGCAATGAATTTCTTCACGGCATCGATAGCAACAGGCTGGTCGATGGTACCTCTGGTGCAGGCATCCTCGCAGCGACGGTTGCACACCCTTCCGCACACTGCCGGGAACGGGTTCTCCCTCTTGATAAGCTCCAGAGCCTCACGGTATTTTCCTTCAGCGGCCTTCTTCAGATAGCCCTGGACAGCGATGTGAGCCGGGCAGGCAGTCTTGCAAGGGGAAGTACCGGTAGGGTAGCAGTTGATACGGTTGCGGTCGCGATAGTCCTCGTTCCATTTGTCTTTGCCCCATTTCACTGCATCCGGGAGTTCCTGACGCGGATAGGTCTGAGGGCCATTTTTGGTGCATAGCTTCTGACCGAGTTTCACGGCTCCTGCAGGGCAATATTCGACACATCTTCCGCAGGCAACGCATTTTTCCGGCTCCACCTTGGCAACGTATGCACTTCTGGACATATTCGGCGTATTGAAGAGCTGTGAAGTACGCAAAGCATTGCAAATCTTCACGTTACAGTTGCAGATTGCAAAGATTTTTCCTTCTCCGTCGATATTTGTCACCTGATGGACATAACCGTTGTCTTCAGCCCTTTTGAGGATTTCCATCGCCTCATCATAGGTGATATCGCGTCCTCGTCCTGTTTCGCGGCAGTAGTCGGCCATATCTCCCACTGCAATACACCAGTCATGGTAGTCGTCGGCACAACCTTCGTCAAGTTTCTTGCGGCCGTAGCGGCAGGAGCAGATGGATGCTCCGATATGTCCTTCATACTTTTTCAGCCAATATGAAATATGTTCTATATCAATGGACTGATTCTCCATCGAGATGGCTTTTTCAACCGGTATGACATGCATTCCGATACCGCCGCCGCCAGGAGGAACCATGGCCGTAACATGTTCAAGCGGGAGGAAGGTCATCCTTTCGAAAAACATCGCGAGCTCAGGGTGACGGTCAATCAGTTCCTCGTTCATGTTGGTGTATTCGGCTGAACCCGGAACAAAAAGCGGCACCCAGTATTCACGGTCCTTCCTTTCGTAGGTCGTGCCCGGAATAGGGCCGTCTTTGGTGTATTTGTCGCCGTAGTCATACTCGAGCATTCCAAAGTAAGAGAGTTTGTCGAGAAGCTGGTCAAATTCCTCGTCCGTTTCGGTGTAGCGTTTCTTGTGGTTCCATTCTACCAGCAGCGGATACGGCCTGTGTTCCCTAACCTTCATGAATTTGCTTGAAATGACGTCCAGGAGCAGGTCCAATGAAGCCTCTCGTGTCTTTTCGTCCATCTCATCTTCGAAGATGCAGGCAAAGCCCCAATATTCGGGGTCATCCGTGGTAAGTCCCTTTACCTTGTTGACGATTCTGTCAGTCACCTTCGTGACGAATTTCATCAACTTAGGGTTGGGATTCTTGTCTCCCTTATGTGCCGGGATGTACTTTTTTGAAATCTCTGGCATATTGGTTATTGTTTTATGTGGTTTTGATTTATGCTGTATGTGGTTATGCCTTCCATACTGCTACCTGTTGCTGCAGCCATTGTGCGAATTGGTCTATGCCTTCGCCTGTTTTGGCGCTTATCGGAATGACCTTGGCTGCAGGATTGCGTTTATGGATGTTTTCCTTACATTTTTCCATATCGAAATCGAAATAAGGAAGGACGTCGATCTTGTTGATGAGGACAAGGTCGCAGACTGAGAACATCAGAGGGTATTTGAGTGGCTTGTCATCGCCTTCCGGGACGGAGAGAATCATCACGTTGACGCAGCTTCCCGTGTCGAATTCGGCAGGACATACAAGGTTGCCGACGTTTTCCAGAATGGCGAGGTCTATGTCAGAAAGTGGCAGATTGTCAAGGCCTTGTCTTGTCATTTCCGCATCCAGGTGGCACATTCCACCGGTGTGCAGCTGGATGGATTCTACTCCGGTGGCTTCCTTAATGGTGATTGCATCCACATCGCTGTCGATATCGGCTTCCATCACTGCCACTTTCAGCTTGTCTTTTATCATATTGATTGTCCTGACAAGGGTGGAGGTTTTGCCGCTGCCCGGAGATGACATCAGATTCAGAAGGAAAACTCCTTTTTCCTTAAGTTCGCCCCTGAGTTTGTCTGCATCTGCGTTATTGTCATCAAAAACGCTCTTTTTAATTTCAATTATCCTAACTTCATCCATTTTTCGT
>CALZOR010000102.1 GCA_945827785.1 uncultured Bacteroidales bacterium
AGCGAACCATCCACGTTCCGGGCATGAATCGCGGATGGTTCAGATACCAGAGGGCGAACCGTCCACGCTGAGCCTCAATATCGCGGACAGTTAGGATCCAAGAAGCAATGGGTTACGGTGGTGGCGTAATCATCGGCAAGCTGGCCTAAGAGGGTCTCTTGGAACGTTTTAGGTGAAGATTCAGGAAAAATTTCATGAAAAATGTTGGGTTTTTAACTGGATTCTTCTATATTTGCAGTTTGAAAAATCGGCCGAATAATAGGACATCGGATTGCGGCCGGAGAGGGCTCCCTGGCGGGAGGGAGAGGGACGCTGGAGATGGGCGTCTGAGGAATGGCTCAGGAGAGCAGAAATCTGTACCGCAAAACGCAAGGAAAAATTATTGGCAATCAGGTCCGAAATGGACTGCTTTTTTGGCGATGCTCAATGGGCGTGCGACGGGTTGTGCCGGGGAAATTGTGCTGCGTGCCGGGTGGGGTATGAACGTTGGTGCCGGGTATGCATCGGTTGATCGGCAATGCGTGGTTATGCGCCGATTGGGTTGAAGATGCAGGGCTGTGGCGGATGGGTTGGAAAGGCGCAATGGCGTCGGATGGAGATTTGAATGGAAAATAGAAAAATAAAAAGGAGTATACAAAATGATGAGAATTAAGAAAGATTACGAATCACCGTCGCTTTCCGTCCGGAGAATCGAGATGGAAAGCGGGTTTTGCAGCGCGTCGGCTGAGGTGACGAACCCGAACTCGGACTATGGGAAGATTGAGGAGCACTCAATAAATTCTAGTTTCAGCGCTGATTTCTCAAAAGACACTTGGGATAGTACACCTGGCGGTAAAAGCTAAAGTGTAAGAAATACATTTAGGTCAAATAAGGATAGTGTAGATATGAAGACATACAAGTTTATAATCTCGATGTTGGCAGTTGCTTCGATTGCATCTGCTTGCAACGATGAGTTGAATCCCAACGAGATAAACAAGGCCAATCCGGGGGATGAGGTGCAGTTCGGACTTTCCCTGCCGGGGAGGACGAAGACCATCTATGGAAAGGAGACCTCGACCGGTTTCCCGATTTATTGGGTCAATGGTGACCTGGTGAGGGTCGCTTCGCCTCAATGCCAGTCCGGAAGGAACAATGCTGAATACAAAGTAGAAGCAGGTTCGAATCAGAATTATGCCACATCGCTGTCAAAGACAGGGGATGCTGGCTTGCAGTGGGGAGAATCGGCCACTGCTGATTTCTATTCCATTTATCCGTCCAATGATAACACCTCACTTGCAGTCAGTACGGATTCTGAGGGGAAGACTACGAAGGCAGTTGCCACGCTGAAAGTGTCGGCAGCGCAGACAGCAAGACTGTCATCTACTGTGACTGATGGCGCCGGAAACCCAGTGCTCCAGCCGGATGATATGAGCGATGTTGTGATGTATGCTAAAACGACGAGTGTTACATCTGGAAACACTGTTGAACTGCAGTATGTCCCATTCTCTACTGTTATTGAGTTTGAAATCAATGGCCCAGAGTCTGGAGAGGGTGATATGACTGTTCAAAGTATCACTTTGTCCGCTCCTGAAGGAACAAATATCGCTGGTACATTTGAACTTGATTTGCTCAATGCTTCTGCCGTTGGGAACACTGCCCTATCAGCTAAGAACATAGGCAAAGGATCCAATACGATTCTTCTGCACTTACTTGATAAGAACAATGCATATATCACAGTTGGAGCGAAGAAGAAAGTTAAAGCCAAACTCTGCCTTCTCCCACAACCATACACATCTTTAGAGGGGTGGACTGTAACCGTTGCTTGCAATGCGGGACAATATTCAAAGAAAATTGGGCAGTATAACGTTGAAGAAGGTAAAACAAAAAATTTGGTTGCAGGCCAGGTGCATAAGGTGCAACTCCCTCCTTTGAGTTATAAAGAGGGGTGGACTTATGAGCAAGGCAACTGGATTACCTCGCTGCCTGACTACGGGAATATTTACTTGAGTGAGCTTTCACTCCCAGGTGCATGGTATGCAGGATCAAAAGAGTCATATCAGGAAACATCGAACATCACTGAGCTGTGGAATGCAGGTGTGAGAGCATTTGCAGTGGAATGTAGAACGGACTCCAAATGGGTTGTATCTGGATTCTTGGGTAGTACTAGTCATTGGGAACCAGAATATATATGTATTTCAGGTACGGGAAGAAATACGAGTGTAGGAGATGCATATGACAGAGGTACTAATATCACAACTGTACTCGATAATATCAAGGATGCATTGGCAAATCATCAAGATGAGTATGCTGTGCTTGTGTTGAGTTATGCCGACGGCGGTTCAGGAGGTCATCGTGATGAAGACCATGCATATTTCCTCCAGGGTGTTGCCAATGCACTGAGTAGATATAGCGATATTGTTTATAGCCGTCCGATTACTAAGAACACAACAATCAATGATGTAAAGGGTAAGCTTATTGTCAAGGTCAATATCGATGCCAATCTTACAATTGGAAACTATACTGCAGCGAATGCCTTGATTTCCTACAACCCGTTCCTTTTGCAGATTTCTACTGATGCTTCTACCTTTGCGCATCCATACTATTCGGATTTGTATTGGAGCAGATGGGCTGACTCTTATAAAACTTGCGCTCAGGTTAGTACGCTCACGGGTATATCTGACGCCGAAGCCGCAAGCAAATTCATCTGGGTGTTCTCGTCTGCAAACCGTACACACGCCGATGTGACCGATGGTTCAAAGTATGATATTCCAACGTATTCAGACCGTCAGACTGCTCTTGGTGCAATGATGACCTTCTCCAAGAAGGTATATGAACGTTCCAACCACAACGTCTGGTTCTACTTCAACTGCGGTGGTACAGAGGCAGAGTCCAGCACTTCGGACAGGCCGTCGCCGTCTCCGACCGCTTTCGCCTCTAAGATGAACAGCTGGTTGCTTAAGACCATCAATGCCAAGACTGACCCATCCCCTCTCGGCATAGTGATGTTCAACCAGTGTACAAGTGACACTTACAACGGTCTTGCCATCATCAAGGCCATCGTCGAGATGAACAGCAAGTTCTACCTCAAGCATGCCGGAACATCCGGTGGCTCGACTGGCGGCGATGCAACGCCGACTCCGGCTAATGACGCAACTCTGTTATCTGGCGGTCCAGCTATATAACATTTCCAATGACAGATTGGGGTTTCGGCTCCAATCTGTCCTTTTGTTATCATTGGCTTGACCGGGGATTTCACACAGGCGCGAATACTTTTGCCAGGTATGACGGAAATGATGGGCTGGGAGTGGCGAGTGAATGGACTGAGCGTGACGAACGTGGCATGACAATAATTAACTTGACAAAATAAACATATATGACATCTAAAAATACTACCAGAATGCTGCTGATTGCGGGTGCAGCACTGGTTTCCTGCAGTGAGAATGCTCTTGAACAGGATATGAACAAGGGCAATGTTGAAATCATTGCAACGATTGACAATGAAGGGCTTACGCGTTCCTGCATTGATCCGACTCCTTATGATGGGAAGACTGGAATTCTCTGGACACCGGACGATTGCATTGGCGTGTTCGGCTCATCCATGAAGAATAGAAAGTTTACCAACACTTCCAAGGAGAACGCGGCTACCATTGGTTTCACAGGAAATCTTGACAGCGGCGATACTCCTGAGTATGCCTATTATCCATATTCGGAAAACGCCGGGACCGATGCTACTGCACTGTCCGGCAGTGTGAGCGCGACTCAGTATTATAGCGAGGCCACCGGTCGTCTCAGCGATGACTGGAAATTTGGCAAGAAGAGTGCAACCAGTACAGACGGCACGAAGTACAAGTTCAATATGACGCATCTTTTCGCATTGGCAAGGGTGGTGATCAATGCGACCGGGACGCCGATTGAAGGGGAGACGCTTGAGAGCATTACAATAAAGGCTACTGCTGGGAAGGGGTCTGACATTCGCCGCATCAATGGTGATTTCACTTTCAGCGCTGTTGACGGGACGTATAAACTTACAGGCAATGCGGCTGAAGGAGTTGACAATATAACGACAATGGTCTGGTCAGACGGGCCGACGTTGACATCCGGTGCGTCTTACACGGGTTACATCAGCCTGATTCCGAACATTCTCGAAGGAGATAAGATTACCATAACTGTTACGACCGACAAGCACAAGGCGGTCTATGAGGTTCCTTGCCTGATGTCATTGGCTTCCAGATATATCTATGACTTCCCGATGACGCTTGCTGAATTGGCAAAGAAGATGAAGGATGCCTACGGCTCCGATCCTGTTATCGAGGAAATTTCAGCAGGAGGCGAAGGTGGCTCAGGTGAAGGCGGCGGCTCTACCGACCCTCAGCCTACGGTAACCACCGGCACTTTCACAGCCTGTGCGTTCAACGTGGACGGATTGCCTAGCATAGTCAACAGCGATGGCCCTGGTTCAAGCGGAACCACAACGATGGCAGGCATAGCAAACAATCTCGGCTGGGATATCATTGCCGTCAGCGAGGATTTCGAGTATGATTCTAAGCTGGTTGCAGGTCTCTCCAATTATTCACACGGCACCTATCGCGGAACCGTCGGCATTGGTCAGGCTTTGGGCTCTGTAGCTGATACGGATGGTCTGAATTTCTTCTGGAAGAACAGCACGACCAGCGCAACGGGAGAGACCTACGTGCAGTACAACGATGCGGAAGGCGGCCTTACTGACGGCGCCAACACCTGCATCAAGAAGGGCTTCCGCCACTATGAGGTGACCGTTGCCGAAGGCGTGGTCATTGACGTGTATATCACCCACATGAATACCTACAGCGGCAGCGGCAATACCGAGTCCAATGCCTACGTCAAGGCAGTGCTGAGCCAGCTTCGCCAGCTCCGCGACTATGTCCTCACCAATGCGAAGGCCAACAA
>CALZOR010000103.1 GCA_945827785.1 uncultured Bacteroidales bacterium
ATCGTTGACCTTGTCTATGCTACAAGGACTCCTCGTGACTACAGGCTCGACTCGATTGCAAACTTCATATCCTATGGAGCTTCTCCTCGTGCAAGTATCTCACTTGCAATGGCTTCCAAAGCTTATGCATTCATCCGCAGAAGGGGATATGTGATTCCGGAAGATGTCAGGGCAGTCTGCTATGAGGTTCTGCGCCACCGTATCGGACTCACTTATGAGGCCGAGGCCGAGAACATGACATCCGACCAGATAATTACCGAAATCATAAACGCTGTTGAAGTTCCATAGTCCATGGAAGAAAAAATGTCGGCAAACGACCTTCTCAAAAAGGTCAGGAAAATTGAAATCAAGACCAGGGCACTTTCCCACCAGATTTTCGCCGGTGAATACCATTCGGCCTTCAAGGGGCGTGGAATGGCTTTCAGCGAAGTCAGGGAGTACCAGTGGGGCGACGACGTGCGCAATATGGACTGGAATGTCACCGCACGTCTGCGCAGCCCATATATAAAGGTCTTTGAGGAGGAGAGGGAACTGACGGTCATGCTTCTGGTGGACGTCAGCCGTTCGCGCCTTTTCGGAACGGTGGGCAGCAGCCGCAAGGACATGATTGCGGAAATTGCCGCTGTCCTGTCTTTTTCCGCCATCCTCAACAATGACAAGGTCGGCGCGCTTTTCTTCAGCGAGAAGGTGGAGAAATTCATCCCTCCGAAGAAGGGCCGAAGCCACCTGCTCCATATTATCCGCGAGATAATAGAGTTTGAACCGACTGCAGACGGAACCGACATTTCCGAGGCTCTGAGGTATCTTGCCAATGCCTTAAAGAAGAAATGTACAGCCTTTCTTCTTTCAGATATGCTTGATGTGGACAAGAACGGAGCACCTCGCTATGAAGAGGCTCTCAAGGTCGCTGCCGGAAGGCACGACTTGTCGGTCATCGAAGTCTATGACCCTCGTGAGAGGAATATTCCCGATGTCGGGCTGGTTCATATAAAAGACTCGGAGACAGGAACTTGCGCATGGGTAAATACCTCCTCGAAAAAGATGAGAGATGCCTATGCCGCCTGGTTCTCGAACATGGAACAGACTTCATCGCGTCTTTTTGCAAAGCACAATATAGACAAGGTGAGCATAGCCCTGGATGAAGACTATGTGAAAGGTCTTATGGACCTGTTCTCAAAAAGGTGATTTATGAAGATATACAGATATATTCTTACGGCTTTGTCTGCCGCTCTGCTGGCATTTGCTTCCTCGGCACAGTCTCCGGCATTGCAGCAGGCCGACTCGTCTTCGAGAGTGATCAGCGCCGGCAAGGCTTTCCTGAGACCTCTGCAGCAGAGGGACTCGGTTCTCATTGCAGACCAGCTGGTCTATGGGTTTGTGCTTGAGGGAGTTGAAGAGGGTACCAGAATTGCCCTTCCGGATTTTTCAAAGGAGTTCACTCCTGGTGTAGAGGTGATTTCTCCTTGGAAAATCGACACGCTCAAGACAGTGCGCAAGCGCAGGGGCACGGCGCCGGTTAAGTACAACATTGAAGGCGGAATCCTTGTTACTTCCTTTGATGAAGGTGTTTACGACCTGGCTCCTATTGCTCTGCTGAAAGTTTCTCCGGATGGAGCATCGGACACTCTGGTCTTTGAGCCGGAGCGTCTTGAGGTCTGGACCATGCCAGTGGACACGGCGACTTTCGTCCCGCACGACATCAAGGCACAGATTAGCTACCCGCTGACATTCAAGGAGTTGATTCCATATATTCTCGGAGTGATGCTCCTTGCAATATTGATAATTGCAATCTGTTATCTTGTAAGGTTTTACAGGCGCAGGCACGATCCGGAACATGCAAGGCGCGAGCCTGCCCACATAATTGCCCTGCGGAAACTCGACCAATATCGCGGAGACAAGATGTGGGAGGCATCTAAGCAGAAGGCATTCTATTCCGGGATTACCGATGTGCTGAGGGAATATATTTCAGCCCGTTATGAGTTCGGGGCCATGGAGATGACCACCGCTGAAATTTTCAGCCGCATGAAGTCCACCGATGCTCCGGCTGACCTGCTTGCACAGGTTCAGGAACTGTTTGAAAGGGCCGATTTCGTGAAATTTGCCAAGTTCGTTGCATCGGAACAGGATAATGCTTCCGCCCTTCCTCTTGCCGTACGTTTCGTGACGGAAACCTATCAGGCTGAGATTGAGGCGGAAAGCAAGGAAGAAACAGAAAAATAGGGAATTGACATGTATTTTGAATATCCGGGACTACTTTGGCTGCTTGCCATACCGGCCGCTCTTGTAGTTCATTACATATATCTGGAACTTGCACAGAGACATCCTCATCTGAGGGTGTCCTCTTCCGTACCGTGGACGGTTACCGGGACATCATTCATGGCGGTGCTCAGGCATCTGCCGTTTCTGCTGAGGACTTTCGCCCTTGTCATGATTGTAATCGCCATCGCGCGTCCAAGGTCTTCGACAGAAATGGAAAGGATTGATACAGAGGGAATTGACATAGTGCTTGCAATGGACGTCTCGACCAGTATGCTTGCCAGGGACCTCACTCCTGACCGAATCAACGCTTCAAAGGACATTGCAATCGAATTCATTTCCCAGAGGCCTTCGGACAGGATGGGCATCGTTGTCTTTGCAGGAGAGAGCTTCACCCAGTGTCCATTGACAACGGACCGTGCAACCCTCATCAATCTGATGAAGGAGATTCAGACGGACCTCATCGAAGACGGAACTGCAATCGGAAACGGTCTTGCGACAGCTGTTGCCAGGATGAAGGACTCTGATGCGAAGAGCCGCGTTGTGATTCTTCTGACCGACGGTGTCAACAACAGGGGAGAAATTTCCCCACAGATGGCAGCCGAGATTGCAAAGACCTATGGCATAAGGGTTTATACCATTGGAGTCGGCAAGGAAGGCATGGCTCCGTATCCGGTCATGACCCCATGGGGAGTCGAGGTGCAGAATGTAAAGGTGGAGATTGACGAGAAACTGCTTGCTGAAATTGCAGAATCCACGGGAGGCCGCTATTTCAGGGCTACGGACAATACCAAGCTCGCCGAAATATATAGTGAAATAAACAAGATGGAGAAAGCCAGGACGACAGTTGACAGTTTCCCCGTGTACAAGGAACTTTTCGGGCTCTATGCCCTGCTTGCCCTGCTCGCTTTGCTGCTTGAATTCTTCATCGACCGTTTTGTGTTGAGGCGTCTGCCATAATGGAGGAACTGTTATGATTAATTTTGCACAGGCACAATATTTACTTCTTCTGCTCCTCATTCCGTTTTTCTTTGTCTTTCAGGCAATTGTACAGAGAATGAGAAGGCGCAGGCTCAGAAAGCTGGGAGACGAAGCCCTTGTCCGCACCCTCATGCCGTCATATTCCAAAGGCAAGGCATGGATAAGGACTGTATTCTTTTCTCTTGGTTTCTTCTTCCTGGTAATTGCTCTTTCAAGGCCCCAGATCGGAGCCAAGCTCAAGGAGCACCAGACCAAGGGAGCGGAAATCATGATTGCCCTCGACGTTTCGAATTCAATGCTCGCCGAGGACTATTCTCCCAACCGTCTTGAGAGAGCCAAGCTTGCGATTTCGCGTCTTGTTGACAAACTGCGTGATGACCGCATCGGTCTCATTGTCTTTGCAGGCAATTCTTTTGTCCAACTTCCGATAACGACCGACTATGTCTCAGCTAAAATGTTTCTAAGGTCCATTTCAACCGGTTCCGTTCCCATTCAGGGCACTGCTATCGGAGATGCAATCAACACCTCAATCCGCAGTTTCAGCGCACAGAGCGAGAAAAGCCGCGCGATAATAGTGATTACCGATGGCGAAAACCATGAGGATGACCCGGTTGCAGCGGCAAAGCAGGCTGCCGAGATGGGAGTCAGGGTGTTTACTATCGGAGTCGGCTCTCCGGAAGGAAAGCCTATCCCTGTTGATGGCGAACTGCTTCGCGACAGTAATGGCGAAATAGTAGTTACGCGTCTGGATGAGGCTGTCCTGGAAGAGATTGCAAAGGCCGGCAACGGACTATATGTCAGGGCCGGGAACAGCGAATTCGGCCTTAATCCAATAATTGATGACATCCGCAGAATGGAGGACGAAATGTACAGCAGCATTGTATTCGAGGAATATGATGAGCAGTTCATGTATTTTCTGGGAATTGCCCTGTTCTTCTTTGTAATTGAAATGTTGATTGGCGACCGCCGTCCGAAAAGACATCTTTTCAAAAGGTAAATGCTTATGAAACAATATATTGCTATATTAATTCTTCTATTGTCCGCCTGCTCTGCAACTTACGCACAGGTTGACAGGAGAGATGTGCGTAAGGGAAACCGTGACTTCCGCAAGGAGAACTTCAAGGAAGCTGACATCAGCTACAGGAAGGCCCTTGTGAAGGACTCCATGTCGGTGGCTGCCAACTACAATCTGGCTTCCACCCTCTACAGGATGGGGGATATGCAGCAGGCTGCTTCCACCATGGAAAGAATACGGGAGGTTGCACCGGCATCGGAGCATGGAGCTGATTATCATTATAATATGGGTGACATAGCCCTTGCTTCAGAAAACTATCAGGCGGCGGTGGATGCCTTCCGTCAGGCACTGCTTCTGAATCCGGGAGACATGGATGCAAAGGAAAATTACATCTATGCAAAGAAAAAACTGCAGGACCAGCAGAATCAGCAGAACCAGAACCAAGACAATCAGAACCAGGACAACCAGAATAAGGATAACCAGGACAATCAGAATAAAGACAATCA
>CALZOR010000104.1 GCA_945827785.1 uncultured Bacteroidales bacterium
CTTGGCAACAGAGACAAGCACCTGATACAGAGTCTGATAAGCAGATATCTTGTCCGTGTCCATCGTACCGCCCCAGAAACGTTTGCGGCCGAGACGTACATACCAGTTGCTGAGGTGGTCGCAGACGAAGCTCTGAATCAGACGGCCTGCACTTGTCACGTCATAGTCCTCATAAGCGTCCACGACATCCTTCACAAGGCTGTTGAGCAGAGATATGATCCATCTGTCAAGCTCAGGGCGCTCCTGTACAGGAACAAGGTCTGACTCAAGGTCAAATCCGTCAACGTTTGCATACAGAGCAAAGAACGAGTATGTATTGTACAAAGTTCCGAAGAATTTCCTGCGTACCTCGTCAACTCCGGCCTCATCGAACCTGAGGTTGTCCCAAGGCTGGGAATTGGTGAGCATATACCACCTGAGAGCGTCTGCTCCATATTTGTCGAGAGCCTTGAACGGATCCACGGCATTTCCAAGACGCTTACTCATCTTGTTTCCATCCTTGTCAAGGACCAATCCATTGGAAATCACCCTCTTGAATGCACATTTGTCGCTGACCATGGTATTGATTGCATGAAGCGTATAGAACCATCCTCGTGTTTGGTCAACGCCCTCGGCGATGAAGTCAGCCGTACATCCGAAGCGCTCGCTGCCGAGATTGCGCAGGCCTTCCTGAGCATAAGGCATTGCTCCGGAATCGAACCAGACGTCAATGAGGTCGGTCTCGCGTGTCATCTTCTTTCCGCTGTCGGAAACCAGGAAGATATTGTCCACATAAGGCCTGTGAAGATCAATCCTGTCGTAATTTTCCTTTGACATATCCTCAGGGTCGAATCCCTTGTCCCTGAATGGGTTGGAGGTCATGATTCCTGCTTCAACCGCCTTGTCTATCTCAGAATACAGTTCCTTGACTGAACCTATGCACTTGACTTCCTTGCCATCCTCAGTCATCCACACAGGCAGAGGTGTTCCCCAATAACGGCTTCTTGAAAGATTCCAGTCCTGGATGTTCTCAAGCCACTTTCCGAACCTTCCCGTTCCGGTTGACTCCGGTTTCCACTGGATTGTATCGTTGAGTTCCATCATTCTCTCACGCACGGCAGTTGTCCTGATGAACCATGAGTTGAGAGGATAATAGAGCACCGGCTTGTCTGTCCTCCAGCAATGCGGATATGTATGTGTGTGTTTTTCAATCTTGAAGGCCTTGCCCTGCTGCTTGAGCATTACGCAGATGTCCACGTCCAGAGTAGGAGCGTCAGCAGGAAGGGATGCATCATAGGCATTCTTCACATAACGTCCTGCCCACTCAGTGTAAGTATCTGATACATTTGTCCGTACATATTCAGGATCCATATCCTCAATACGGAAGAACCTTCCCTGACGGTCAACCTGTGCACATCTGTCTCCGTTGCGGTCGAGAACCATCATCGGAGGAACGCCAGCCGCCTTGGCAACCTTGTTGTCGTCGGCACCGAAGGTCGGAGCGATATGGACGATACCGGTACCGTCCTCAACCGTTACATAGTCACCCGGGATTACACGGAATGCGCCCTCGCCCGGATTGAACCATGGGATGAGCTGATGATAAGAAATGCCCACAAGCTCAGCTCCTTTGAACTTTCCTTCGAGAACCCTGTAAGGCACGAGTTTGTCTCCAGGCTTGTAGTCTGCGAAAGATACTTCCTTCGCCTTAGGGTTGAACAGGCTCGAAACCAAAGCTTCGGCAACTACGTAGATGCAAGGGTCTCCGGTGTATGGGTTGAATGACTCTACCCTGACATAGTCTATGTTTGGACCGACGCACAGAGCAGTGTTTGAAGGAAGTGTCCACGGAGTTGTGGTCCATGCAAGGAAGAACACCGGAAGAGTTCCGCAGCCGTAGAGAATCTGCGACTTTTCATCCTTGATAACCTCGAACTGAACGGTCGCCGTGGTGTCTTTCACATCACGGTAGCATCCCGGCTGGTTGAGTTCATGTGTACTCAGGCCGGTTCCGGCAGCCGGTGAATAAGGCTGGATAGAATAACCCTTGTAGAGCAGTCCCTTGTCGTATATCTTCTTCAAAAGGTACCAAAGTGTCTCGATATATCTGTTGTCGTAGGTGATATACGGATCATTCATGTCAACCCAATATCCGACCCTTTCGGTCATGTTCACCCACTCGGCAGTGTATTTCATGACCTCCTTGCGGCAGGCCTGGTTGTATTCCTCAACCGAAATCTTCGTTCCGATATCCTCCTTGGTGATTCCGAGCATTTTCTCAACGCCAAGCTCGACAGGAAGTCCGTGGGTATCCCATCCGGCCCTTCTGTTGACCTTGTAGCCGCTCTGTGTCTTGTAACGGCAGATTGAATCCTTGATCGAACGGGCCATGACATGGTGTATGCCAGGCATGCCGTTGGCAGAAGGCGGTCCTTCGAAGAAAACGAATTCCGGAGCACCTTCCCTCAGTTCGAGCGATTTCTCGAAAGCATGATTCTTTTTCCATCTGTCCAGTACCTCATTGCCGATTTTTACGAGGTCCAGACCTTTATATTCTGCAAATGACATATATTGTTATATTTTTTTCTAAATTTGCACGCGCCCGGGCCATTGGCCCTCGCGAATTTTTTAAACTGCAAATATAATTATTTTTGGAACATTTATGAACATCCTTGATGCCATTATTCTAATATGCTTCATTCCCGCCCTTGTTCAGGGAATCCGCAAGGGCTTCATAGCACAGGTAATCGCCATTGTATCAATCGTTGCCGGCATCTGGCTCTCTTTCAAGTTTGCCAACCTGATAGCCTCATGGCTGGGCAATTACATCCAGGCATCCGGCAATATCCTGCAGATTGTTGCCTTTGCCCTGATACTTATTCTTGTCATTCTAGGGCTCACCGCCGTCGGGAAGCTTCTCGAAGCTACAATCAAGATTGTGATGCTCGGCTGGCTGAACAAGCTTCTGGGCGTTATTTTCGCCCTGCTCAAATGCGCCCTGATTGTCGGACTTGTCATAATGGCATTCAACTCCATCAACGGAACATTCCACCTTATCAGCGAGGAAACCCTTTCAAACTCATTGCTTTACGGACCGATTCGAGACACAGCAAACAGCGTGTTCCCATATCTGAAAGGCCTGCTGACCTTTAAATAAGGAAAACATGGACAGAATCATTCTAATCGAGACATCGACGGCCCTCTGCTCTGCTGCCATTGCCGAAGGGGACCAGATAAAGGCATATTACGAAAGTTCAGCGCCCAAAGCACATGCAAGCCTGACTGCGGTATTCATTGACAAGATGCTCAATGACCTCGGCCTGACCATTCAGGACTGCGATGCAGTGTGCGTAAGCATGGGCCCCGGATCATACACAGGCCTCAGAGTCGGAGTATCCACCGCCAAAGGTCTATGCTTCGGCAGCGGGAAGCCGCTTCTTGCCGTCGGCACCCTCGACACCTTGGTTGCCGGTGTGAAGAATCCGCAGGACTTCAACTACATCGTCCCGATGGTAGATGCCCGCAGGATGGAGGTCTATTCTGCAGTCTATCGTCCTGACGGAACGAGGATTACGGAGGTTGAGCCTGTAATCGTGGATGAAAATGGTTTCGCTTCCTTCCTGGCGGAAGGGAAGGTGCTTTTTGTCGGGGACGGAGCGGGCAAATGCCAGGGCACTATCAAAAGCGAAAATGCCTCTTTCATCCAGTGCTGCCCGGATGCGCGTTCGATGGCAGCCCCCGCACTGAAGGAACTGCGCGAGGGAAATTTCCGGGACGTCGCCTATTTCGAGCCTTTCTACCTCAAGGAATTCGTGGCAACGACAAGCAAGAAGAAACTGTTCTGACGAAAATCAATAAAGATAATAATTGGACGAAAGGACACGGAAATCGTCTTCATCCTTGCGCCAATAGTCGATGATATCGGAGACTCTGTACGACTGCGACAGAGTCTTTCTTATGTAATCCGTTCCGCACACCTTGTCGAAAAGCCCGTAACCTGAAATGATTTCGAAGGCTTTCTTTTCCGGATATAGCTCTGCAATTGCTTGAATTACATAGAATTGAATTTCTGTAAGACGTACCGCCTCGTAGTCTGTGAAGAAATACTGAAGTCCCTTGACAAGTTTCCCTGCCAGAGAGCCGGCAAAAGGCTTGTACCAGATTGTGCGGAACGCCACGCCTGGAAGGCAATATGATTCCATCTTTGCCTTGAGAGCATCCGGATCTATCCACTCTGCGCCGAAAAGCTGGAACGGAAGGGTATATCCCACCCCGATGTTAAGGAACCCGTAAAGCTCACCGCATATTCCGGCGGAAGCATAATACATAGGCGTGTCAGAAAAAGGAATGTTCGGAGAAGGCAGCACCCATGGAAGGGATGTCCCTGCATAGGTCATATCCCTTGTCCAGCCCTCCATCGGCACGACGGTCAAATCACACCTGCATGGCTCATTCTCTCCCTTCTGTCCCCTGTTCAGGCCTTCCTCATTTATCAGGATTGCCAGTTCACCCGGGGTGAGACCATAGACATATGGAATCCTGTACTGGCTCACGAACGAATTGAAAGGCTGCTCGACGTAACATCCCTCTATCTTATTACCTCCCAATGGGTTAGGACGGTCAAGAACGACAACCCCTATCCCCTTTTCAGCACAGGCCTCCATAACGAGGCCGAGGGTGCTTATGAATGTATATGAACGAACACCCACATCCTGAATATCATAGACCATGACATCCACCCCCTCAAGCATTTCCGGGGTAGGTTT
>CALZOR010000105.1 GCA_945827785.1 uncultured Bacteroidales bacterium
TATACTAAGTTGTTAAACATATTTCCTGCCCCGTTGTTCGAACGATCATTCATAACCGGATGGTCGTTCTCGCTTTCGCGGGAACGATTATGTGTTAGTCAAATCAGATGCCAAATGCTTCATAGCCCATATAAGAAGACCGAGACTGACAGAATGTGCACAGATGTTGACAAAACGTCATTTCAGTATGACATATTTTCAATCAGATATATCTCCTTACCTTCCTGCAATACTTCTCGTATTCGGCTCCGAAGGTCTTGCGCAGGAATTCCTCCGAGGCACCCTCCTGTATTGCAGCAAAAGTGGCAGTCAAGTTTGTTTTGCATAGGGCGTATTATTGTCAAGATAACTTTGCTATCTGTTCAAAATTATTTATATTTGACGGATGTTTCAAATTCTTTTATTATGGATAATAAAGCATTTTTCAAATTGTCATATGGCTTATTCGTAGTGACAGCCCGCGAAGGTGAAAAAGACAATGGTTGCATCACGAATACAGTCATGCAGCTTACAACAACCCCGAACCGCATTTCCCTTGCGGTCAATAAAGCAAACTACACTCACGGAATGATTGAAAGAACCGGCATGTTCAATGTGTCAATCCTTTCTGAATCAGCTTCTTTCGATATATTCAAACATTGGGGATTCCAGAGTGGAAAGGATGTTGATAAAGCCATAGGCATCAGTTTCTCCCGTTCTGACAACGGTATTATCTATGTCACAGAAGGCGTAAATGCCGTTCTCTCTGCAAAGGTTGAGTCAATGGTTGATTTGGGCACACATACCCTTTTCATCGCCGAGGTTACGGATGCTGAAACACTCAATGATACCCCTTCGGCAACCTATGCTTACTATCACAAAAACATCAAGCCTGCACCTGAGCGTCCGAAGAAGAAAGGCTGGGTATGTACAATATGCGGCTACATATACGAAGGCGAAGAACTCCCCGCAGACTTCATCTGCCCGATCTGCAAACATCCGGCTTCTGATTTCAAACCTGTTGAGTGAGACATTTACAAAACGCACCAAGGGCGACTCCGAAGAGTCGCCCTTGTCAATTGTATCTATCCGATAATCAGGATAGTTAGCTATTAATATTCCTCCTCGTTAAAGAAGAAGTCATCCTTGGTTGGGTAGTCTGGCCAGATATCTTCGATTGATTCATAGATTTCGCCATCATCTTCGAGTTCTTCAAGGTTTTCAACGACTTCCAGAGGGGCTCCGGAGCGGTTGGCATAGTCGATAAGCTCTTCTTTGGTTGCAGGCCATGGAGCATCCTCCAATCTGTATGCAAGTTCAAGTGTCCAATACATAGTGTTTATACTTTAAAAATTCTAATTATCAAGCATTTAGGCATTAGCCTCGCAAAAGGGGCGGCAAATATAGGAAAAAAAACGAAAAGATGGGTTTCTTTTCATTATTTTTGTGTGCAATTTGTCAATCCGACGGACAACATCTCAATTTTTATACCATTACCGGGAAATAAAGTCTATATTTGCAAAAAATTAATGACAAAATGGCATACATAAAGAATGAAATCTACAGCGAGGACATTACCAGACAAATAGCTGAACATTATAAGGAAATCCTGCGCCTTCTTGGCGAAGATCCGGAGCGTGAAGGTCTTGTCAAAACCCCGGAGAGGGTAGCGAAGGCCTTGCAGTTCCTTACTCATGGCCAGCATCAGGACGGAGCCGAGATACTTCGCAGCGCAATGTTCAACGAAGACTACAGCCAGATGGTTCTCGTGAAGGACATCGAATTGTACTCGACCTGCGAACATCATGTCATGCCATTCATCGGGAAGGCCCATGTCGCATACATCCCTGACGGAAAGATTACCGGCCTGAGCAAGATTGCCAGGGTGGTGGAGACCTATGCACGCCGCCTTCAGGTTCAGGAGAGGCTTACCATGCAGATACGTGACTGCATTCAGGATACCCTCAACCCGCTTGGTGTGGCTGTGGTGATAGAAGCCTCGCACACCTGCATGACCCTCAGGGGAGTCCAGAAAGCTAATGCCATGACAACGACTTCAGCCTTTTCAGGCATTTTCCTGCGTGACGAGCGTACAAGGAATGAGTTCCTGAACCTTATAAGATAGGCTGATTTGCAAATGGGAAAAATCAGGGAAATCCTTAAAATCGGAATACCGATAATGCTCGGTCAGGCTTGCGTAATCCTGCTTGCCTTTGCCGACAACATCATGATCGGCTGGTACGGAGTCGATTCGCTTGCAGCATCGTCATTCGTAAACAACATGATGAATCTCTTCATCCTGATAGAACTCGGATTCGCCTCAGGAATGACTCCGGTCGTGGGAGCCCATTACGGGAGAGGGGATTGCACCGCCGTTGGGGCTACTCTTCGCAACAGCTTGAAACTCAATACGATAATCGGCACAATAGCCACTTTCATCATTCTCGGCATCTATCCCTTCCTTGACAGGTTCGGGCAGAGCCCGGAACTTCTCCCGCTGATTAGGCCATACTATATCCTGATCGGAATCTCGACTCTGTTCGTGATGGGATTCAACACCTTGAAGCAATTTACCGATGGGGTCTGCGCTCCTGTCGTGTCTATGCTTTTCCTGCTCGGAGGCAATCTTCTGAACATATTTGGAAACTGGGTCTTGATTTATGGAAAACTCGGTTTTCCGGAACTTGGTCTTGAGGGGGCCGGCATCAGTACCCTTGTCGCCCGGATAATCATGCTTGCATGTTTTGCCGTCTATGTGTTCCGCAGCCGCCGCTTCCGCAAGTTCTCGGATGCAGCCCTCAGCGGCCGATCTTCCCGCAGGGGCATGTCGGAGCTTTTTCACATGGGCTATCCTGTTGCCCTGCAGATGGGTATGGAAACCTCATCCTTCACCTTCAGTGCCGTGATGGTCGGTTGGATCGGTGCCACAGCCCTGGCTGCCCACCAGGTAGCCCTGACGATTTCCCAGCTTTTCTTCATGATGATGCAGGGACTTGCCTTTGCCGTGTCAATCCTTGTGAGTAACGCCTGGGGCAGGAGTGACGTCCTGCTGGTGAAGGACTATGCCCGTAAGGGATATTTCCTGATTTTGTCCATATCGCTGATATTCAGTATTCTGGTCTATGTTTTCCGCCATGCTGCGGTTGGTATGTTCACCGATTCTGAGGAGGTCCGTTCCGCTGCGCTTTCCCTTCTTTTCGTGCTGTTTTCATATCAGCTGGGAGACGGTCTGCAACTTTGTTTCGCAAATGCCCTCAGGGGCATAAAGGATGTCAAACCGATTATGTACGTCGCATTTGTCAGCTATTTCATTGTCGGGATTCCTGTATCTTATCTTCTTGGTTTCCAGGCGAATATGGGCCTCGTAGGAATATGGCTCGGATTTCCTGCCGGCCTGACTGTCGCCGGAATTTTCTTCTGTCTGAGATTCTATCGCGACTTGAGCCGACGTTAGCCTCTCCTCCCTTCATAATTTAAGTTTCGCATTTGCGAAACTTGAGTATTTGATTATAAAATTGAATTTATTAGTACAACGGGAGATTTTCCTTTGTATCTTTGTGCCCTAAAAATCGCTTATGAAGGAAAATATCTCAAAAGCTTTGTTCGTGGTGCTGATTGTGGCGTCGGTATTCGTCTCTCCAGCCATCGCGCTCTTTGCCGGAATCGTGCTTGCACTCACAATCGGGAATCCATTTCCTGTTTTTTCTAAAAAGGTGTCAAAGTATCTGCTTCAGGTTGCCGTGGTCGGACTCGGTTTCGGAATGAATCTCCATGAGTCTCTTGCTGCCGGGAAGGAGGGCATTCTGTTCACTATCGTGTCCGTAATCGGCGTTATGGCAATAGGTTGTCTTCTCGGAAGGGCTTTCGGGATTCTTCCCAAATTGTCATATCTTATCAGTGCTGGAACTGCAATCTGCGGTGGCAGCGCCATTGCTGCCGTTGCTCCGGTCGTGAAGGCCGATGATGATGAAACTTCGATGTCGCTGGCCGTGATTTTCACCCTCAATGCCATTGCTCTGTTCATCTTCCCGCCTATCGGTCAGGCTCTCGGACTTGACCAGCAGCAGTTCGGAACATGGGCTGCCATTGCAATCCATGACACAAGTTCAGTTGTCGGGGCTGCATCCATATATGGAGATGAGGCTTTGAAAGTTGCAACGACAATCAAACTGACCAGAGCTTTGTGGATCATTCCTCTTTCTCTTGTCTCCATATTGATTTTCAGGCAGAAAAAGGGTGAAAAGACCAAAGTGTCCGTTCCGTGGTTCATCTTCCTTTTCATCCTTGCCATGGTTTTCAATACTTATGTGAACATGCCGGAGCTGCTGTCAGAATCAATTTCTGTATTCTCGCATAAATCCCTGTCGGTGACTCTCTTCCTGATCGGTTCCGGAATGTCAATAGAGTCGGTGCGCAAGACGGGTCTAAAGCCAATCCTTCTCGGAGTGACTCTGTGGGCAATCATTTCGGTCGTTACCATCTTTGTTGTCTGGTAACTTCTCTTCCAGATTCCTGAAATCGTTAAAAAATGCCATAACATATCAATATTTTTGATATATTTGTCGGATTTCAATTAAAGCCCAGTGGTATGAATACATTCAATTGCAATGGAGATTGCCACGGCTGCCCTCTGA
>CALZOR010000106.1 GCA_945827785.1 uncultured Bacteroidales bacterium
TTTCGCAAGCGGCACAACCTTCAGGACCATAATAAGTTATCACTTGCGAAACTTGTGAAATAGTATCCGATGTTTGTCCTGGATTCTCACTGCGACACCCCTTCTCAGATTCTGAGACTGAGGGATTTGTCTCTTGATAATGATCATGCCCATGTCGATTTTCCAAAGCTCAGGCGCGGGGGAGTTGACGGGGCTTTTTTCGCATTGTATGTGCCTGCAAGCCTGAAGGGAGCAGAGGCTGAAGCCTATGCCTTGAAACTGCTTGAAAACCTTCGCCGAAGCGTGTCGGAAAATGCCGGTACTGCTGCCTTTGCCTGTTCGGCTGAGGATGCGCTTGCAAATAAGGCAAAAGGCTTGTTTTCGGTGTTTATGGGCCTTGAAAACGGTTCACCGATAGGCGAAGACATTGAGAAACTCATGGAATTCTACAATGCCGGCGTTCGATATGTAACTCTTTGTCACAGTGCGGACAACCAGATTTGTGATTCCTGTGCTCCGGGAACGGATACTTGGAATGGATTGAGTCCTTTCGGCCGTAAGTTGGTACACAGGATGAATGAAATCGGCATGCTAGTGGACGTTTCCCATATTTCCGACAAGTCTTTCTATGATGTCATGAAATATTCACGGGTACCGGTTGCTGCCACCCATTCCTGCTGTCGCAGCCTTGCCTCGCATCCGAGGAACATGACAGATGATATGATACGTATTCTTGCCTCAAATGACGGAGTAATCCAGATTAATTTCTATCCGGTATTTCTGGATGACGGTTTCCGGCATGTCCTTGCCGCTTCAGGCCTTCAGGAAGAAGGTGAGAAAATAGAAGCCGCATTCATCGCCGATCCTTCGGATGAATTCAAACGTAAAGCCTGGTATGAGATTGTTGATTCCCTTCGCGGACTTCCTCGTCCCTCATACAAAAGGGTAGTTGACCATATTGACCATGCCGTGGAAATTGTCGGTATCGACCATGTCGGAATCGGGTCGGATTTCGATGGAATCGAGGTCACTCCGGAAGGGCTGGAGGATGTCTCGAAACTCGGTCTGGTATTCGAGGAAATGAAGGCGAGGGGATACTCGGACTCTGACATAGAAAAAGTGTCCGGAGGCAATTTTCTGCGCCTTCTGGACACTGTTCAGGGGTGTAAAATCTTGTAAATTGTTAACTTTTGTGTTGTAACATATTTGTTTCTTAAATAAACAAATATGTTTTAAATATTTTATATCAATAAGTTAACTCGTTACATATTTTAATCCTTAATTCATTAAGTGCATTTGATGCAAAACGCTCGATATTGCGCATCCTATCCCCTTTGAATACAAAACTTACCGCTTCTGTACTCTTTTCTGAGCTGATTCCTATCCATACGAGCCCCACTGGTTTGGATTCTGTTCCGCCTCCGGGACCAGCAATTCCTGATGTCGCGACAGCATAGTCACTGCCGGTTACACGTCGTACTCCCTCAGCCATTTTCCTGACGCATTCCTCGCTGACGGCTCCGTATTTTGAGATGATTTCTTCAGGTACTCCGAGGATTCCGGTTTTTACGCTGTTTGCATAGGAGGTGACACTACCCAAAAAATAGTCGGATGCTCCTGCCTCCCGGGTGAAAAGCGAAGCAATCATTCCACCAGTGCAGGATTCAGCGCAGCTGACAGTCTTTCCAGCCTTTCTAAGCATATTTCCTATACATTCATGAAGAGTGTGTCCCTCATAGATATTGTCCTTGAGAATGGCTTTCAGCTTGTCAAATTCGGCATCAATTCTTCTTGTCTGGTCTTCTTTGTCTCCGCCGTAGATGGACAGCCTGAGTCTTACTCCGAGCAGAACGTTCGGCAGATATGCCAGGTGCATATCTTCGGGAAGGCTGTCCTCCCATGTTTCAATCATCTTTGAAAGCGCCGACTCGGCAATGCCGAACGTGTTTACAGTTCTGTGATGGATGTCAGAAAGAGGGTAATGAGTGGCAATGTCGTCGAGAATGTCAGGAATTGCTCCGATTGCTTCGAAAGGAACTCCAGGAAGGGAATAAAGGGTGGCAGGATGTCCGAAACGATCCTCGCTGAAACGAAAGACCATGATTGGGGCCGTACCGAGCTTGTTCGGAATCACTTCGCAGGTTTGAGGAACATCTGCCTGAGCCAGGTTTATGTCCAGAACATCGAGTCCACGGGCTTTGAGTATCCTGTGTACGATTTCCAACTGTCTGCTGTCAGTCTTGTATCCCTTTGCTCCGGACAGGTCTGCAAGCGCCTTTTTGGTGATGTCGTCCTTGGTTGGCCCCAGCCCTCCTGTAACGATTACTATATTGTTGACTGAGAGTTCATTACTCAGATCATTTACTATGGCATCATGATCGTCGCCGACAGAAACCATCCTTGTAACCTGAATTCCTCTTTCGTTCAGAGCATTTGAAATATGGGAGGAATTCGTATCCACAATCTGGCCGATGAGGATTTCATCACCGATTGTGCAAATCGATGCAGTAGTCATTATTTTATTGCAGAACCGCTCCTTGCGGTGTTTTCAAGATATTTGTTGATTTTCTTAACCAATGACGGACCTTCATAAATGAATCCGGAATAGATTTCGACAAGAGACGCTCCTGCATCAAGCATCTGTTTTGCCTGCTCCGGTGACATGATGCCGCCGACACCTATTACAGGCAGTTTTCCGCCTGACTTGCCGCTGATATATCTTACGAGTTCAAGATTTTTTTGAAATATAGGTGCTCCCGAAAGGCCTCCGTTACCTATGCTTTCAATTTTCTGCGGATCTGTATTTGTCAGTCCATCACGGCTCCTGGTGGTATTTCCGGCCACAATTCCGTCGATTCCCGATCTCATGCAATAGTCTATGATCTCGTCAAGCTGCTGTCTGGACAAATCCGGAGAAACCTTGAGCAGGATGGGCCTGTACTGATCATAGTACATTCTCAGATCCAGAAGCCTGTCAACTATTTCAGAAAGGAAAGTAATGTCCTGAAGATTGGTCAGTCCCACGACATTAGGACATGAGACGTTCACTACAAACATGTCCACGAAGTCGTACATCAGGGCAAATGATGTTTCATAATCCTTTGCCGCATCCTCGTTTATGCTTGTCGCATTCTTGGATATATTGGCAGCAACAATGACCTCCGGCTTGACTTTCTTAAGCTGTTCAACGGCATGTTTGACACCTTTGTTGTTGATTCCCATCCGGTTAATGATGGCCTTATCGGCCGGCAGCCTGAACAGACGCGGTTTTGGATTGCCATCCTGTGGCTTTGGAGTAAGTGAGCCAATTTCCACGAAACCAAATCCGAAGTTTGCCAGATCGTTATAATGTTCTCCGTTCTTGTCAAGGCCACCTGCAAGTCCCACTGGATTTGGGAAATTGATGCCGAAGACCTCCCTTGCAAGGGTTGGCGTCTTCTTTTTATACAACATCCGGACTATTGCTGAAGCGAATGGTATTCTATCCATCATAGTCAAAGCCGACATTGTCATGTTGTGCGCCGTTTCAGGATTGAACCTGAAAAGAATGGGGCGGATTACGTGTTTATACATCATTTTTCGGAATTAGTGGTGCAAAGATATGAATTGTGCCCCGGAATTCATACTTAAATCTATAACTTAAGTTTCGCAAGTTATAACTTATTTATGTCTTGAGGGTTGTGCCGCTTGCGAAACTTCTTCCCACCGCACATTTCCCTTTCTACGAGGACCTATCCCCAAACCCCTGGCCGTCCCTCCGGGCTGTTCGCTGGAAAAGTCCTCTGGACTATTTCCTTACCGCTCTCGACCCCGGGGAAGGGACTTTATTACGACCTAAAGGTCTCTAAATATGGTAGTTTCGCAAAATGCGAAACTTAAATCTATAATTCTTGATATGTACCATCATCGAAAAGGATGGTAATTTTGACCACTTTACGTTGATTTACAGGGAGTTGTACCTGCTGGATGTATGTATCTGAACCTTCTGTGGATGCGGTATTTGCCTGCGGAACATCTACCGGCTGCAAATATTCGACAGAATCACGGGTTTGTTCCTGGTTTGAATCAATGAACAGGGAATCAGGACTTTCATAAGGCTGGGGAACAGGCTGGCTCTGAATTTCCTTGTACATTTTGCCTTTTCCGAACATCAGCCATTCCATATTCAGTCTGGGGTAGGAGGACATGAGCGCTTTGATGAATTCATAGCTTGGATTGTTCCTTCCTGAGAGAATATGAGAAACACTGGCACGGACAACCTTTAAATTGTCTGCCAACTGTGCTTGAGTGATGTTTTCTGCAGCCATGAACTGCTTCAGGCGGGTATTCATAATTGTTTACATTAATGTTACAAATGTAATAAGAATTTTTGTAACATCAAAGAGAATTAATGCGTAACATTTGTAAATAGGGGAGAGGCGACATTTATAACTAATTATAGTATTACTTTGTATAAATTCTTCTAATCTCTGATTTATAAGCATATAAGTATTATAATATTA
>CALZOR010000107.1 GCA_945827785.1 uncultured Bacteroidales bacterium
AATTTGTAAATATTCCGAAATAAAGGTACCTTTACACTCCTATGGCAAAAAAAGGAAAGATACTCGTCGTGGATGACAATCAGGGCATACGCAGTGCCCTGAACATCCTTCTGCCTGCACATTTTGCTCAGGTGGAACTGATTCCGTCTCCCAAAACCCTGGTCACCACTATGGAGAATTTCCATCCGGATGTGGTTCTTCTGGACATGAATTTCAATACCGACATAAACTCCGGGAATGAAGGCCTTTACTGGACGAGGGAGATTAAGAAAATGTTCCCCTCCGTTCAGGTGGCACTTTTCACTGCTTATGCCGATATTGCACTGGCCGTAGAAGGCATGAAGAGGGGGGCCTTTGACTTTATAGTGAAGCCATGGGACAATGAGAAACTGATTTCCACCCTCAAGGCGGCTTATGAGGCTGTCCCACGGGAAAAATCCGCTACATCTGGGGCTGCTTCCGGGGAAACCGGCGCCGGGATGTATTGGGGTACCGGGCAGGAAATGAACCATATCCTCAGAACGGTCGGAAAGATTGCTCCGACCGATGCCACGATCCTGATAACCGGGGAAAACGGCACGGGAAAAGATGTGCTTGCGCGGGAAATCCACTCCCGCAGCACCCGCAGGAACAGGGATATGGTCTGCGTTGATGCCGGTGCCATCACGGAAACCCTCTTCGAAAGCGAACTCTTCGGCCATGTCAGGGGGGCATTCACCGATGCCCATTCCGACCATGTCGGAAAGTTCGAACAGGCAAACGGAGGAACCCTTTTCCTTGATGAGATAGGGAATATCCCGCTTCACCTTCAGGCCAAATTGCTCCGTGTCCTGCAGAACCGCACAGTTTCGCGCGTAGGCTCCGAGAAACAGATTCCTGTGGATATCCGCCTTATCTGTGCGACTAACATGGATCTTGAGAAGATGGTGGATGAGGGACGTTTCCGTGAAGACTTGTACTATCGCATAAATACTATGCACATCGCCCTTCCTCCGCTTCGCGAGCGTCCGGATGACATCCTGCCTCTTGCAGAGCGCTTCCTTGCAATGTATTCCGAAAAATATCACCGGCCGGTGCAAAGCATAGCTCCGGAAGCAGCCTCATTGCTGCAGTCACACTCATGGAGCGGAAATATCCGTGAGCTTCAGAATACTATTGAAAAGGCTGTAATACTTTCTGAAGGAGCCGTCCTGACGGCAGGCGACCTTTCTTTGGACCGCAAACAGGTGCAGAAATCCGCTCCAAGGCAAACCCTCGACGAATCCGAGGCCAGGACCATAAGAGAGGCGATGGCCCGCTGCAAGGGCAACCTCACCCTTGTGGCCAGGGAACTTGGCATCAGCCGTCCTACCTTGTACAGCAAACTTAAGAAATACGACATCTGATGCCAATCTGGGGAATCATACTGACAGTCCTGGCAGCCATCTTTCTGACTGCTTTGGCGACGGCCTTCTATGTCCGCAGGAAGGACCGGAAGAAACTCCAGTATATGCTCGATGCTTTCGAAGACGGGGAATATAATTTCCGTTTCAAGGAAGACAGCAAGTTCAACATTACTCTCAACCGCATAAAGTGGATAGTGGACCGTCGCCGCCAGCAGAATGAGCAGGAGTCCTGGACCAAACTCATCCGGGTGCTGACTCATGAGATTATGAACACCGTAAGCCCGATTGCTTCCCTGAGCGATGCCTTGAGCCACTATGTCGATGTGCCTCAGGAGAGCAGGGATGTGGATGTGAAAGCCGGACTGGAAACCATAGCCTCTTCGTCAAAGGACCTTATCCGCTTTGTCGAGTCATATCGTGAACTGGCTGGTGTGGCACGGCCTGTCAAGAAGGCCCTGATGGTGGATGAACTGGTTTCCAAGGTGATTGAACTGACCAGCCAACAGTGTATGGATGCTGGGGTTAGTTGTAGCTATATTGCTGAAACTGAGGATGTTCTGATTTATGCTGATGAGTCTCAGATCAGCCGTATCCTCATCAATCTCATCAAGAATGCCATTCAGGCGGAGGCCCGCCATATCAGCATTACTTCCGGCATTGACTCCGAGGAACAGACTATTATAAGCGTCTCAAATGACGGCATCCCTATCAGCCCGGCCTCGCGTGAGCAGATTTTCATCCCGTTCTTCACCACCAAGCGCGATGGCTCTGGCATCGGCCTCAGCCTTTCCCGTCAGATCATGCTTGCCCACAACGGCCGCCTCGACCTTGTCCGCAGCGATTCCCAGTGCACCCGCTTCACCCTTCTTTTCCGCTAACCGAACTGTCATTCCGAGAAGTGGAAATACGTACGAAAGAGATTGTTCCTTCGATATTTTCCATTATATTCGCAGAAATGCCGCGATTTACCAGGAACTTCAGGAGTACACTCCTTATCATGATCATCTCTCCAGGTGGCTGAACAGTTTCAACAAGATTGATGCGGCACCAAATAAGGTCAATTGAAGTAATATGTTTAAAATTTGCTCCCATATTTGTTTTTTGCTTCTGGCAGGTTGTTCATATGCTTATGCAGCTGAACCTATGTCGGATATGCAGGCTCCTGATCTCAGACGTGGTTATTCAAATCCGGTGATATCTGGTTTCCATCCGGATCCGAGTGTTTGCCGCTGCGGAGATGATTACTATCTGGTTAACAGCAGTTTTCAGTTCTTTCCCGGTGTGCCGTTGTTTCACAGTAAGGACCTCATTCATTGGGAGCAGGTCGGCAATTGCCTTGACAGGGAGTCTCAGCTGATGCTCACCGGTGCAAATTCCGGCGGAGGCATCTATGCTCCGACCATAAGGTACAATGATGGTACGTTCTATATGATTACCACCAATATCAATCTTGGAAGGAATTTCATGGTGACGACTCATGATCCTGCCGGTGGATGGTCTGACCCGATATGGCTGGAACAGGGTGGCATCGACCCTTCGCTTTATTTCGAAGATGGAAAGTGCTATTTCGTGAGCAATCCTGATGATGGGATAGTTCTGTGTGAAATCAATCCTGAAACAGGGGAGCAGCTTACTCCTTCAGTATGTATCTGGAACGGGACAGGTGGAAGATATCCTGAGGGGCCTCATATCTACAAAAAGGACGGTTGGTACTATCTGCTTATCTCTGAAGGCGGAACGGAATATGCCCACAGGGTGACCATTGCAAGAAGCAGGAAAATTTACGGGCCATATCAGGGAAATCCTGCAAATCCCATACTTACTCACATGGACCAGATTACCCAGACAAGCCCTATCCAGGGTACTGGTCATGCAGATTTTGTCGATGCGTCTGACGGATCGTGGTGGATGGTATGTCTGGCATTCAGACCTCAGGATGGTACCCATCATCTGCTGGGGCGTGAGACTTTTCTTGCTCCGGTGCGTTGGGATGAGAATGCGTGGCCGGTGGTGAATGGGAATGGGACGATTTCTCTTGAGATGGATGTTCCTACCTTACCTCAGACAGCTCCTTCGGAAAGAAAGGTAAGGACTGATTTCGGTGTCAGGAGTCTTGGCCTGGAATGGATATTCTTGCAGAATCCCCGAGAGGAGGATTATGAGTTTAGCGGTGGCTCGTTGAGGCTTATGGCAAGGCCGGAGGGTTTGGACCAGACGGCTGTCAGCCCTACATTTGTTGGTCGCAGGCAGGAGCATATTGAGTTTGTTTCCACTGTTTCGCTTTCTTTGGAGAATGCTGATATATCTGATGAAGCTGGTATTTGTCTCTATAGAGAGAATACTTCGCATTATGATTTTTTCGTCAGGCAAGAGGAAGGCAGAGCCCAAAGCATTGTTCTGCGCTTCCGTCTGGGGAGTATGTCTCATATCGAGAAGGTCGTGCCTTTGAAGTCCAAAGCTGTCCTGCTCAGAATCAGGGCTAACCGCGAATACTATTTCTTTGACTATTCTACTGACGGAGGCCATTTTTGGCATTGTGCAGGTCAGATGAACTGCCGTTATTTAAGTTCTGAAACCGTAGGCGGCTTCACCGGCGTGGTCATAGGACTATATGCCTCTGCTGCTTCAGAAAATTCTAAGGCCTACGGTGAATTCAAATGGTTCGATTACGAGTAATGCCTTCTGCATCGGAGTCACTGAACCCTACAATTCCATGACTATATTGACTGAAAGATCTGAATACTTTGCAACCGTCTCCACTGGCAGACCATCTGCCAGCATCCGCTTGGCCGTTGCAATCTTCGCATTTTCCTCGCCTTCAGCTCGTCCCTCCGCTCTTCCTTCTGCTCTTCCTTTCTCTAGTCCTTCTGCGAGTCCTTTTTTCATTCCGATTTCCATGCTGGCACCAAGTTCACCCTGAAGTCGTCTTTCGTCGTACATTTCTTGCTCGTATTTAATCCGTTTTTCCTCACTGAATGCAGCAATCTCACATGCGTTGAAGAATGCTTCCCAGAAGTCGTCTGTAATCAAGTTTTCGTCTGCATCTTCCATCATCCAGATGTTCTTGAACA
>CALZOR010000108.1 GCA_945827785.1 uncultured Bacteroidales bacterium
CCGGAGGATGACAATTATCTCAATTTCGACATAAGGTCCACTCAAGAAAAGAAAGACACCACGAAGGCCGGGAAGGGAAAACATGAAAAAGTGGTTTACCATTTCAAATACCGAATCAACGACGGCAACCTCACATGGGACACCAATGACCGCGAGGAGAAATATCCGAGATGGGCAAATGTCTCTCCCGACGGACTGTGTGGCATCTATGTCAAGGGCAGCGACCTCTATTGCATGGACACCCTGAACATGCGGAAGGCGGCCAAAGACGAGAAGGACACGACCATCGTAGAGACCAGAATCACTCGCGACGGCACGAGGGAAATCTCCTATGGCATAAATAATTACAGCGGCAACACCCAGACCGACACCACCAAGAGGCAGTTCCCCGGAGAGCTTGTATGGAGCCCGGACTCGAAGCATTTCGCAGTTATGAAATGGGATATGACCGCGGTGAAGGAATTCTGGGTGATCAACTCGCTCAGCAGTCCGCGCCCTACGCTTGAAACCTATAAATACCAGATGCCTGGAGAACCCGGGCCGAAGGGATACCTCTATATCTTTGAAACGGGAAACTGGACCTCGCATGAAGTCAGGACACAGTGCTTCAAGGACCAGGACATGAGCTTCCAGGTACCGGAAAGCACGGTTCAGGACCAATATACGGAATACTACAGTTCCAAGTGGCTCGGTGACAACAAAGGTTTTTACCTTACGAGAATGAGCCGAGACCTGAAGAGGATGGATATATGCAGGGTGGATGTGGATGCCGACTCGACCAGGACAGTCATAAGCGAGAGGATGAACACTTATGTGGAGGGCAGGAACGTCGTCCCTGTCAATTCCGGGAAGCAGCTCATCCACTGGTCCGAGAGGAACGGCTGGGCCAACCTCTATCTCTACAACAGCGACGGTAGCCTCGTGCGCAACCTCACTCCGGGAGCCTTCCATGTGGATGATGTGCTGAGAGTCAATGAGAAAGAGGGCTATGTGATTTTCAGGGCCTGTGGTCATGAAAAGGGAGAGAATCCATACCAGATGCACATCTACCGCACTGGACTGAACGGAGGACCGGTCAAGCTGCTGGATGTGGAGGACATGCATGTCGATGGCATCGCCACCTTTGATGCCAAATATGTCATTGCCAACTGTTCAAGGGTGGATCATGCGCCTTTTGCTGCGCTTTTTGACGCCAATGGCAAGAAGGTTTTTGACCTCGGAGAGGCTGACCTGAGCCTTCTTTTCGAGGCCGGATACAAGTTCCCGGAAAGGTTCAAGGTGAAAGCGGCTGACGGCATAACCGATTTATATGGAGCGATTTACAAGCCTTATGACTTTGATTCGACAAGGGTATATCCTATCTGCGACTATGTCTATCCGGGTCCTCAGGTTGAAGCAAACACAATTCAGTGGAGCCGCGGTTTCACCCGCACTGACAGGCTTGCACAGCTTGGTTTCATCGTGATTACCGTGGGCAACCGCGGAGGTCATCCGGACAGGTCGAAATGGTACCACAATTATGGATATGGAAATCTTCGCGACTATGGTCTCGAGGACCAGAAATATGCCATCCAGCAGCTTGGAGCGAAATATCCGTGGATAGACCTCGACAGGGTTGGAATCCATGGTCATTCAGGTGGAGGATTCATGTCAACGGCGGCGATTCTCACCTACCCTGATTTCTTCAAGGCGGCGGTGTCATGTGCTGGAAACCACGACAACCGCATCTACAACCGCTGGTGGAGCGAGCAGCATCATGGCATCAAGGAGGTTGTGGAAAAGGGAGATACGACCTTTGTATATAAGATTGAGACTAATCAGGAACTGGCTTCAAGGCTCAAGGGGCACCTCCTGCTCTGCACCGGAGACATGGACAACAACGTGAATCCAGCAAATACAATCAGGGTTATCAATGCGCTGATAAGGGCAAACAAGAGGTTTGAGGTGCTGCTCCTTCCTGGACAGAGACATGGTTTCGGTGATATGAACGAGTACTTCTTCTGGAAGATGGCTGACTGGTACAGCGAATGGCTGATGGGCAGCAGCAGGCGGGATGAAGTCGATATCCGTGAACTGAACAACAACTAAAAAATGAAACCGACCCAAAGTGTGACATCAAAGGGTCGGTTTCATTTCAATAAGGCAGAAAACCTTGTTATTTTTTCAGGTCCGGATGCTTTCCGGTAAGAGTTTTAAGGAAATCAGTAATCCTGTCCACTAATTTATCCGAAGGATCCACGCCCAGCTGATACTCGAACATCTTCTCTACAGCATCATCCATATCGTCCTCTGAGCCGTCATGGAAATAAGGAGCGGTGAGCGCGACATTCCTCAGACCAGGAACCTTGAAACGCTCGAGATCACGAGGATTTCCTGTGAATCCCATCAGGCCGTCGTCATCCGCATTGCGCTGGATATCATCATCCCTTTCTGCGAAATAATTGCCGAACACGCTCATGTATTCGAATGACTGACCACCGAAATTCTTGCCAGCATGACAGGCTGCACATCCATTTTCAATGAATGCCTTGTATCCTTTGACTTCATCCTCATTGAGTGCGTTCCTGTCTCCCTTGATATAGAGGTCGAAACGGCTATCAGGGGTTATCAGTGTTTTCTCATACTCGGCAATAGCCTCGGTAACACTGCTCTGGGTAAGGCCTTCTCCAGGGAAAAGCTGTTCGAATTCCTTCACGAGAGCAGCATCTTTGCGAAGTCTTGCAACGATGTCATCCCAAGTCTGGTCGCCCATCTCAACAGGGTTTACAGGAGGGCCGGCAGCCTGTTCCTTCAGATCAGCGGCACGTCCGTTCCAGAACTGCTGGATATTGAATACTGCATTATAAACCGTCGGAGCATTCACTCCGCCAACAAGTCCGTTAATTCCCTCCGATGTTCTCTCATCCTCATGGTCGGCACCGCCGTCTTCAATGATGTGGCATGATGCACATGAAATTGTGTTGTCAAGGGAGATGCGGGTGTCATTGAACATGCGTTTTCCAAGGTCCACTTTTGCAGGGTCCGTCGGCAAGGACGCCGGAATAGGCTGAACGGGCATGTCTGCAAATTCCTCAGAACCGAGAATCTCGGCCCTTCTTGAGCGGATCCAGTCTGTCAGGACAGCTTTTTCTGCCTTGTTGAATGAAGTGCCCCAGTGAACCATCTTGTACTCTATTATAGGCATGGTATTTTCGAGGACACAATATTCAAGTTTGGCAAGGAGCGCTTCCCCGGCATTGGCAAGGTCTTCAGAAGCCTCTTCAAGTTCTACAAAGCGTACAGCATGCCTCATGTGTTTCTCCATGGTTTTTCCAATGACAGGAAAAGAGGCATAGAATGGTTTTTCCGGCTCAAAAGAGTGGCAGACAAAGCAGGAATTCTGCTGGAGAATTGATTGTACCTGGACAATCTGCTCCGCTTCAGGAATGCTTTTCCTGAAACAGAACCGATAGATTGCCGTACCTGCAACTGCAAGCGCAAGTACAGCAAAAATCCATAAAACGGTTTTCTTCATGACAGTTATAGTTAGTTGTTAATATTCGATTCTCGTCCAGTGGGACAAAATTTTTCAAAATTAGCAAAATGTAAATAAATCCACAAGAATGAATTTTCAAAATACTATCTTTGTACCCGCCCGAGTGGAAGATTTGTGGCAATAAATAGTATATTTATGAGACTTGTAATTCAAAGGGTTGCCAAAGCATCAGTAACCATCGATTCAGAGCTTGTATCCGAAATTGGCAAGGGCCTTATGGTTCTTGTCGGAGTTGAAGAAGGAGACACCCCTCAGGATTGCCTCTGGCTTGTGAACAAGACTGCGGCAATGAGAATATTTGACGATAATGAAGGCGTGATGAACCTGAGTGTAAAGGACATTGACGGGCAGGTCCTGGCCGTTTCACAATTCACGCTTACGGCATCCACCAAAAAAGGAAACAGGCCGTCCTACATCCGTGCTGCCGGACATGAAACGGCCGTTCCCCTCTATGAGATGTATTGCAACGAGCTGGAAAAGGTACTCGGCAAGAAAGTCGGAAGAGGCAGGTTCGGAGCCGACATGAAGGTCGCCCTTGTCAATGACGGACCCGTGACCATCATCATCGACTCACGCCTCAAGGAATAGAGCAGGCTGAAGCATTGGGAAAGAAGCAATTCCTAAATCAATGCTTCCAGAGCCTCCAGGTCGTTCTCCATCAGGATGAACGACTTTTCTTTTTTCATTTGTAAGTTCGTTTCGATTCTAATTGTTCTTAATTATTCTGCAGGTATGAAAGGTCCTTCCGGTTTTCCGGTCCATTTATATAGACGAGCCGTGCAGGATTCCTTCCTTGTCTGTTTGTCACGTGCATTTTCGCTGATATACCACCATCCCTGTCCAATCGGGCACAGGCCTGTGGATCCCCATTTGAAATTCCACCCTGTAATGCCGGT
>CALZOR010000109.1 GCA_945827785.1 uncultured Bacteroidales bacterium
AATGGCATTTCAGCAAAGCTTACGGTTCTTATGAAGCCCTTGCGGATGATCCAGGGGTCGATCTTATCTACATTGCTACTCCGCATGCCTTTCATTTTGAGCAGGCGATGATGTGTATCAGTAAGGGCAAGCCAGTCCTTTGTGAGAAATCATTCACTGCAAATGCCTCTCAGGCTGAAAAACTCATCGAATATGCCCACAATAGGGGAGTCTTCATCACAGAAGCCATATGGACAAGATATCTCCCTTTCTCCCGAACAATCTGCGACCTTGTCGCCTCAGGAATAATCGGCAAACCTGCGACACTCCTCACAAGCCTGAGTTATCCGGTCGCACATAAGGAAAGAATCATGCGTCCGGAACTTGCTGGAGGGGCCCTTTTGGACCTGGGGGTATATTGCTTGAATTTCGCTGCTATGGTTTTCGGGACAGACATCGTCTCGACACATTCAATATGCAGGAAAACCGACACAGGTGTAGATGGTCAGGAAAGCATCACCCTCTTTTATCGAGACGGCAAGATGGCAACTATTCAATCGAGCATCTATGCCCGCTGTGACCGTCAGGGAATAATCTCCGGTGATAAGGGGCATATCATCGTGGATAATATCAACTGCCCGCTTTCAGCAAAGGTGTATGGCCCTGATTATAAGCTTATTGCCGAATATCATGCACCTGAACAGATAACAGGTTTCGAATATCAGGTACGTGCCAGTATTCAGGCAATCGAAAATGGCGCATTTGAATCTCCATTCATGCCCCATTCCGAAACCCTCAGAATAATGCATCAGATGGATGAACTCCGACGCAGCTGGGGCGTAATTTTTCCATGCGATTGATTTTGACTTATTCTAAATATTAAACATTATTTCAAATAATTATTGTATATTTGCACGTTGATTTTAAGTTTATTACGTATGAAGCGGATTCTCTTGGCAACTTTTATTATTTTGACAGTTTTGGGAAACTGGAGTTGCAACAAGTTTGATGATATGAAAAAGGCGGATCAGGAGCTTATTCTCGAGACGCTTGAAACCTTTGTCATGACGCAGAACCTCACCATCGATGTACCGGAGGGAAAGATAGCAGTTGTCACGATGAAGGATACTGACGACACTCTTGCTGTTCTTCCCATGACTGCCAGCATCATGGTTCCTTGTTCTTTCAATTCGGTGCAGACCAAGGCTTTGGGAGATTCTTCCTATACTGTTAAGTATATTACTCCCAAAAGTGAGAACTTCCAGCCCAACAAATTCATCTATGACACCTACTTCACTCTGGCATTTGAAGACTCCAGAATTGGTGACTATGACTATAATGACCTGGTTCTCAATTTCTGTCTTGACAATCGTGCAACTACTTCAAAATCAAAATATACCACTGATGATTTCCATGGCCGGCTTATTGTCAATCCGATTGCTCTTGGATCAACCAAAATCATAGGTTTCGGCATCCGTCTTGGCGAAAATGGCGAGGATATATTGCTTACAGATAATGTAAGAAGGGATTATTTTGATGGAAGGGAAGGCTTCATAAATACCGGTAAATGGCAGAAGGATATTCTGAAATTCGATAACAAAGTCATATATGAGCAGGATAAGTGGCTTGGGGACCTTTACTTTTTCATCGAGGTTGACGGGTTAAGGTTTTATGCAGTGAATGCCATCAATCAAGATAAGATGCTGGATGAGAAAAGATGCCCATACGGTATTGTCATAAGCAATGTCAGTGGCAATGGTGAGAATGTTTTCGACAAAATGACCGATGATGAGAAGAAAGCAATCAAAGATCATCCAAGCAATTCCAGCGATGTTATCATGAAGTGTCGCACATGGTGGAGGTATCCTCTTGAGAATGTGACACTTGACGATGCATATTATATCAAATGCAATAAACAATATGCTGGTTGGTTCGATTTTGTTTTAAAGAGAAAAGAATCCATGTCCAATGTCTGCTATTTCGACAGGGCTGATAAAAATATGGTATTCCCTTCCATCGTTTTCAAGGAAGATGGCAGTCTGGACACTGACAAAACAGTCTATTACAACAAATTCCTTTAAGATATGACACGGACATCTGTTCCGTGTTTTCTTATAATCAGTGGAAATGAGTGAATTTGGGTAATATTTTGTGGTTCCTTTTGGGAGGATTCCTTAGGTATTTCTTGGTTTCCCGCACAATCACACCACTCAGGAACAGAAGCGTGCTTATCGCATTGGCCTGCACAGTACTGCCTATCCCGAATGAGGCTATAGCCGTGAACAAGGCGAAAAGTGAACTGGCTTGTCGCTGCTGTGCGGGATAGAGGCAGGTGAGATGTGCAGGATCACGAAAGGCCTGCCTATGAGGACTGATTTTCACCGATGTTGAAGCATATACGTGAGCGTATGTCAATCGGAATCTGGCGGGAGTCTACAAAGAGCCACTCGTCAATCATATAGCCTCCGTTACGGACGATGTTATCTTCAATGGCCTTTTTTATCTCAAGTTTATATATGAGGTCTTCATTTGACTTGAACCAGTATTCCTGGCTGTCGGGAAGTGTGACTCTTAGAGTATTTTTGCAAAGATTGCAATTTTCAATATCTTCTCTCAACTTCGCCTCGAATTCTGTCATTTGGCGATGTTCTTCAACTTCTTGCACTTCATCACCGGTTTCCGCATCGTCAGAAAATTCCGGATCGTCATATTCCTCAAATCCTCCTATTTCTTCACCGATAGATTCCAGTTCTTCAGATGTCGGCTCGCGTAACAGGTTTCCGGTGGCGGCTTTCAACAATTCAACGAAACAATAAACTCGCTGAAGCCCTTTAAAAGGTTTCAGCCGGTATGTCTTATCATCTTCAAGAACAAATATTACCGTACCCAGGATTTCCTGGCTATGGCCATAAATAATGGTTCCTGTCATATTGTCCGGCAGCTCTTCCATATACCCGTTTTTATCGACCAGCATAGCCACGTGGCAGGATTCTTTATCCAGGCCGAGTGCCTTTGTAATACGTTGGAGAGCCGGAGAATAATGCACAATGTCATAGTCTAGCTGAGGAAGCACTTGATCCATTGTGTCTTCTTCCACATCCATCGCATAGTAGAATCCCTGAGGATAAACCGATATTACGCCGGTAGAGTCCTTCCCGTCTTCTTCAGGATTTGCGGCCACATATTCTTTAAGCCAGAATTTTTCTATTTCATCGTCATACTTGGACAGTAAATTAGAGACATATCCCATAGCGATCTGTCCCAAGGTGAAATTTTCCCTGTCACCCAGGCGTACCGCCTGCAGGCAGGTACGGGCAATGTCGGCAGCGGATGCTCTCATTTCAGGAGGCAGAGCGTCTCTTTTATAGTAATGGATATAGGCCTTGAGGAAGAAGCAAGTGGATTGCCCGATCTCACATCCCCGCTCCAACGGTATCAATGCCTCTTTCTGGTTTTCCTCATAACCGAGAAATCCAACATGCAACAAATAACCCTTGAGAAAGCAAGCGTAAGCATCGTATCGGGCAATGGCGTAATCCAAGCCTTCGGCAATTTCATTGTGAAGTTTTTCCTGCTCCTCAGGAGAAAAAGCCAGGAAATCTTCCTGTTCCATTAATGCCTTGAAGCGATGGCAGTTAACTGCTCCTTTCCGGGCTCCTTCTTCAGCCACTGAATAAGCTTTTTCTTTATCTCCCCGATTCAAGTATAATAGGGCCAGGGAATAATAACTATCTACATTGCTGCGTTCAATACTAGTTAGATATGCTTTTTCCGCCGCTTCCGGATCAGAGGATTCCAAAGCTTTTCCAAGAAGATCGTAGTAAATCGGATCCGATCCCGGATTCTTATCCAAATGCTTTTGCAGGATATCCGCCGCCAAAGCAGGATCCTTCTGAGTTCCATATCCTCCGTAAACAAGATTCTCGAGCAATAGGTATTGAGCGAGTTCGCTGCCATTGCTATAGGAAGTCTGCATCAGGTAAGCGTGTATTTCGTGACAGGCTTTGTCCAAATCAGTCCGTCCATCATAGTTCATTATGGCCAGGGCGGCATTTGCATCTTGAACACCTTTAGAACCAGCCCAGGCTAGGAGATCTTCAGCTTTTTTCAGGCTGTTTCCGTCTGGATTCACCAAAGACAGCCATCGACCGTATCCATAAGCGGCATAAGGGTCACTCCCGCTATTCTCTTTGAGTAACTCCACCATCTCCGCTGAAATACTCTTGGTGCGCCAAACTGTAAGGAAATGCTGCAGAAACTCTCGGTCGTGTGTGATTTCAAAATATGATTTCATTGATGTGATTGTTTATCTGGCACGTAAATAATTCTGAAATAGTCTCACTCCTCAAGAAATGTAAAGGTAGGGATTATCTCAAGTTTTGCAAGTCTTTAACCCGAATTATT
>CALZOR010000110.1 GCA_945827785.1 uncultured Bacteroidales bacterium
CGCACACGGCGAAACCCCACACCCCCCCCCCCACGCCCCGAACCATCAGGCACACCAAGCGCCGAGCCTGCTGCCAAACCAGTCACCGAACCAGTCGCCGAACTAGTAGCCGAGCCAGCAGCCGAACCCGTCGCCGAGCCAACCTCCGAGCCAATTGCCGAGCCCGCCGCCGAACCAGTTGCCGACAGCACCTCCGCCGACAAAACCCCAGCCCGCAAGGCCTCCGACGACAAGGCCTCCGAGCAAAAAACCGCCCGCCGCAAAGCTCTCCGCAAAACCCTCCGCAGGGCCGCCCGCATAGTACTTTATTCAATCGCCTCAGTTGCAATACTTCTTGGCATATACGTTATAGTCGCACACCTTGCACCTGATTTCATGGATCAGATTCTGTACAGTGCAGAAGAACTTGAGGTGCTGAATTATAAGTTTTAAGAAAATTCCAATGAACAAGTACACAGAAGAAATAATAATCCCGTGCTATTGTACGGACGCTTCATGGCGCCTGAAAGCTGCTTCTTTCATGGATTACGCCCAGGAAGCAGCCAACCGCCATGCCACCATTATCGGCTTCGGCTACGATGACCTGATTAAATCCCGCACAGCCTGGGTTCTTTCCAGAATGCATATCAAATTCCTCAAAGCTCCTCTCTGGCGCGACAAAGTAACTTTATCGACATGGCACAAAGGAGCTAACCGCCTCTTCTATGTGAGGGACTTCCTCATGAGCGACAGCGAAGGCCAGCCTGCCGTAATCGCCACTACCTCATGGCTGGTCCTGAACCTTGACACAAGGCGCCTTGTCCGCGATCCCGGACTTGTGGACGAAGGAACTACATGCAGCGACAACGCGATGGAAACTCCTTGTGACAAGGTGCAGATACCGAAGGACATGCAGGCGGAATTAGTACACGAACACACCGTCGCCTACTCCGACGTGGATATGAACGGACACACCAACAATGTCATGTATGTGGTCTGGGCAATGAACGTAGTCGGCTATGAGATTACCTCCAGAATGCCTCTCAAAGAGTTGAAAATCAACTTCAACCACGAAACCCGTCCGGGAGACTGCGTCTCACTTTACAGGGCCTCGGCCCAGATGGAGGACGGCCTGCACTGCTTTGTGGAAGGGCGTCTGGGTGACACCTCCGCCTTCTGCGTCGAACTCTTATTTTAATCGTAGGAACAATATCCATGATAGAATTGATATATCCCGCAGGACTGGCTCCGATAGTCCCGCCACCGTCAGTCGGAGACGCCGGTACACCTCGCCGGAAGTCGGAAATGTTCCCGGTCATTGAACCGAACGGGATGGTTACAGGCCGTGCCGAACGCGCATATTGCCACAGCGGAGCCAAACCTCTCCACCCCGTGGTGCACATCCATATTCTGAACCGCTTTGGCCAGCTCTACCTCCAGAAACGCTCGATGCACAAGGACATCCAGCCCGGGAAATGGGATACGGCGGTAGGCGGTCATGTCAGCTATGGTGAATCCGTCATGGAAGCCGTTTTCCGCGAGGCATACGAAGAACTCGGGTTCATGGACTTCAATCCCATCGGGGTGAAATCGTATGTCTTTGAGTCTGAGATTGAAAAAGAAATGGTGAATGTGTTCGCTGCCGTCGGAAATTTCGACCTTCATCCCGACCATGATGAGGTGGACGAAGGCCGCTGGTGGGACTTCTCCGAAATTGAATCAAACATCGGAAAGGGCATATTCACACCGAATTTTGAAAATGAGTTTTGCGAAATCAGGAATATCCTATCTGCATTGCTATAAGTTAATACATTATGACACAATTGATTATCCCTGAATATCATGTCTCTCCCCTCTGCAGTACCGAATCCCTGAGGGAAATCGCTGCCGGGGCTGAAGGAGAGTACCTGCTGTTATATACCAAGCCTTCTGAGCTCATCCTGGGAATGAACGCCGTCCGAAGGATGATGTCCGTCGCCTCCGATACCCTTGCCGACATGGTTTATGCCGACCATTATGACAGGGCCGAGGACGGGCACTTGTCCCCGCATCCCCTGATTGACTGTCAGCCCGGTGCCCTGAGGGACGATTTTGACTTTGGGGGTCTGATTCTGTACCGTACCTCCTCATTCAGGCAGGCCGTCGGGGAAATGTCGACCTCCCGTCAGTGGGGTGCCCTGTATGACCTGAGGCTAAGGATGGGAAATATTGTCCATATAAATGAATATCTATATACCCAGGACATCATCGACAAACGCGCCAGCGGGATAAGACAATTCGATTATGTGGACCCGAAGAACCGCCAGGTCCAGATTGAGATGGAGCAGATCTGCACTGACCATCTGAAAAGGGTGGGGGCATGGATATGCCCACCGATGAAAGATGCGGATTTTATGGATATGGAATCCATTGATAAACAGATAGATAAGAAGGGAGATTTCCCGGTCTTGGCATCGGTGATAATACCGGTATATAACAGGGCCCGCACAATAAGGGATGCCGTCATGAGTGCACTTTCCCAGAAATGTGATTTCCCTTTCAATGTCATAGTCGTGGACAATCATTCAACCGACGGGACCACGGATATTCTCAGGGAGATAGCCGCTGAAAATCAGGCACTTGTCCATATTATCCCGGAAAGGGACGACCTTAAGATCGGGGGATGCTGGAACCTTGCCGTGGGAAGTGTTCATTGTGGAGAATTTGCCGTCCAGCTAGACAGCGACGACGTATATAGCGGCCCGGACACCCTCTCGAAGGTGGTTTCGGCCTTTCGCAAAGAAAAATGTGCCATGGTCATCGGAACATATATGATGACCGACTTTGAGATGAAGCCAATACCTCCGGGAGTCATAGACCATAAGGAATGGACAGAGGAAAATGGTATGAACAATGCATTGAGAATCAATGGTCTGGGAGCTCCGCGCGCGTTCTGGACACCTCTGCTGAGGCAGACAGGACTTCCGAATACAAGCTATGGCGAGGACTATGCGGCCGGACTGAGGATCAGCCGCGAATGGCGCATCGGCAGAATATACGAGGTAATCTATTGCTGCAGGCGCTGGGAAGGCAATTCCGATGCCGCCCTTGACATCCGCAGGCAGAACGAGAACAACCTCTACAAGGACCGCATCCGCACATGGGAACTTCAGGCAAGGATTGCCATGAACAAAAGACGCAGCCAGGAACTATGAAACAGGACAGGATACATAAGTTCGTCTCGGACCAGCTCTCGCGCTGGCCTCTTGCATGCGGCAATTTCAGGGCTCTCAAGAACGTGAAAATCAAGACAATGAATGTCGGCGGCCTTGAGGTGAAACTCCAGTTCAATCCGGCCAGGATGATTTCTTCCGCTGCAAAGCTCAGCAAGGCGGACATCGCTGCGCGCAAATGCTTTCTCTGTCGTGAGAACCGTCCTCCGGAACAGATGATGATGCGTTTCGAAGGACGCAAGGGCAAGAAATATCACATCCTCGTCAATCCTTATCCGATTTTCCCGGACCATCTTGTGGTCGCAATCAACAAGCATCTCGACCAGGCTATTGCTCACCGCTATGTCGATATGCTCGACCTTGCGAGAAAATATACAGGTACGACTTTTTTCTACAACGGTCCCCACAGCGGTGCTTCAGCCCCAGACCATCACCATTTCCAGGGGGCTCCGCAGGGGCTCATCCCTCTTGAAAACGACGTTGACGCCTGCCTTTCGGCCCTGAAGGAGCAGGACTCTTCCCAAAGCTCTGTGCTTCAGATGATTGCAGGGCTCCCGGACGCGGAACTATATCATTATGACCGCTTTACCAGTGGCGTTTTTGTAGTTCGTTCGGACTCCGTGAAATCGGCAGCCAAACTCTTCTACCGCCTCCTCGACTGTGCAGACATCCCGGAGGGGGATTATGAGCCGCGTTTCAACCTTTTCAGTTATTACAAGGGAGGGGAATTCCGTTCCATCGTGATTTTCAGAAGCCGCCACCGTTCCCATCATTATTTTTCCGAAGGTCCCGACCATCTTACCATGAGCCCGGGCTGCGCGGATATGGGAGGCGTTTTCATCGTGCCTGTGGAGAAGGAATTTGAAACAATCACCCAGGAACTTCTTTCTGAAATGGTCGGCGAAGTATCCATCACTCAGCAGGAGCAGAACAGGATAATAGATCGTATCGTCCGTACTCAGCCTCTTCTGAATGTTGGAATTATGGCTGCGGAGGTGATTGATTTTGAGATACTTTCTGATGGGGCCGGAGAGCGCAGGGCAGTCCTCAGAGAAGGAAAGATCGAATATGACGGGGCTTTGTATGACGAATTGTATTTCGAAGCTCCGAATCTTTCGACAGCCTTTGCCGAAGCCTCGTTCGTGCTGCACAACGTCACAATCGGCAAGGATTT
>CALZOR010000111.1 GCA_945827785.1 uncultured Bacteroidales bacterium
AGAAACTTATATCTGTCACGGTAGCGGAGGAAGTCGGAATGATCGACAAAGGATTCATCAGCAGTCTTGTAAACCCTGAAACACTCGCCCCTTGCATCATCGTCCTGATACATTCTGGGGCCTTTCCATGTGTTGTGACATTTGATGCCGAAATGGTTGTTGCCCTTGGTTGCAAGACGAGACTCGCCACAACTTGACTCCAGCAGTCCCTGGGCAAGGGTGATGCTGGCAGGAACGCCGCTGCGATACATTTCCCTAACGGCAGTCGGTGCATATTTATCAATATATTTCTCCTGAGGAGACTTCTGCGCCCCGGCCATCGAAAGAACAGCCAGCAGGAACACCGTCAAAATGCTTGTAAGGTTTTTCATTTTCATCAATTCACAAAACGCAAATATAATTAATTTGCATTAAAGAGGAACTATCTTGTCACATCCAAAACGATGCGCTCGCCATCACGGGCCAGTGAAGCATCAGGAAAGACTGCGCGAATCTGGTCGAGAAAGAAGCTCACATCAGGAAAACGCGAAGAATAATGCCCCACGATGAGGCGGCCTACACCGGCTTTTGCAGCACATTCCGCAGCCTGGACCGTGGTGGAATGGAAGGTTTTCACGGCCATTTCCTCCATTTCTGAAGGGAAGGTTGCCTCATGATAAAGCAAAGTCACTCCCCTCACCCATTCCGCGAGCTCAGGGAAAGGCGCCGTGTCGCTGCAATATGCATAACTGCGGGGCACATAAGGTCTGTATGTTACCTCCTCATTTTTGATATGTAGCGGCTTATCAGTGCCGGAACAAGGCACGAAACCGTTCTCCACGGAAGGAACCGTATCAGCCCCTGCCGGACGGACGATATCATCGCCTCTTTTCAGAGCACCTATCTCTCCCAGCGTGAACCCATATTTCGCAATTGCCTCCTTGCTCACGTTCACAGGAGGAGTTTTCTCCCTGAAAATGAAGCCGAAAGTGTCAATCCTGTGCCGGAGCGGGAAGGAAAGGACCTCCATCACCTTATTCTCATAGACCAGTTGAGGCTCCTTCATCTCCAGAGGCACGAAATTGATTCCGAACTTTATTCCCTCCCCGAAATAGGACATGAAGAATTTCAGGACGGGGCCCAGGGCCCTCGGTCCATAAATAGAAAGGTCGGCACTGCGGCCCAGCATACCCATCGTCGAGAGAAGGCCAAATAAGCCGAAAACATGGTCCCCATGGATGTGGGAGATACATATATGCTCAATCTTCAGAAACGAAATTCCTGCCTTGCGAAGGCTCATCTGTGTTCCCTCACCGCAGTCTATCAAGAATAAGCGCCCATGTACGTCAAGTACCTGGGCGCTTGGATTTCTTTCTGTCGTAGGCAGAGCAGAAGCTGTGCCCAATACATTAAGAATGAAGTTCATCGACTATTTACCCTTTTCAAGCTGGCTCTTGAGAGCTGCGAGAGCGTCAATGTCACCGAGAGTTGTCTTCTCAATGTTTGAATTGATCTTCTTGACAGCCTTCTTGGTATTGTCAACCTCAGCAGCTGCTTTCTCAGCCTTAGCCTCAGCATAAGTCTTCACGTGAGAAAGAGTAATCTTCTTGGCGCTGCGTTTGAGCTCAACAACCTTGAATGCAAGGGTTTCGCCTGCAACCGGCATTGAACCGTCCTCTTTGACGAGCTCTTTGTTGAAGCAGAATGCATCTACATCACCCTCGATGTCGATAACTGCACCCTTGTCGTTGATTGAAGCAATCTTAGCCTCAACTACTGAACCTACGCTGTACTTAGCCTCGATCTCATCCCATGGGTTAGGAAGGAGCTGCTTGTGGCCAAGGCTGAGCTTGTGGTTCTCCTCATCGAAGTCAAGGATTACAACCTCGATCTTGTCACCTGCTGCAACAAGCTCTGAAGGATGTTTGATCTTGTTCCATGAGAGGTCGCTGATGTGGATAAGGCCTTCGATGCCCTCCTCGAGTTCAGCAAATACGCCGAAGTTTGTGATATTGCGTACAGTAGCAGTGTGTTTTGAACCAACAGGATATTTCTCGCGGATGTTCTCCCAAGGATTTGCAACGAGCTGTTTCAGACCGAGAGACATCTTCTTCTCCTCTCTGTCGAGAGTAAGGATCTGAGCCTCAACCTCGTCACCAACCTTGAGGAAGTCAGATGCGATGCGGAGTCTTGGAGACCATGACATCTCTGAAACATGGATAAGACCCTCAACACCTGGCTCAATCTCAACGAATGCACCGTAGTCAGCGATGAGAACAACTTTACCCTTAACCTTGTCGCCAACTTTGAGGTTTGCATCGAGAGCGTCCCAAGGATGAACAGTAAGCTGTTTCAGGCCGAGAGCGATTCTCTTCTTTGACTCATCGAAGTCGAGGATAACGACGTTGATCTTCTGGTCGAGAGAAACAACCTCCTCCGGATGGTTGATTCTGCCCCATGAAAGGTCTGTGATGTGGATGAGACCGTCAACACCGCCAAGGTCAACGAATACGCCGTAACCTGTGATGTTCTTGACAGTTCCCTCAAGAACCTGACCTTTCTCGAGTTTGCCGATAATCTCGCTCTTCTGCTGCTCGAGTTCTGCCTCGATGAGAGCTTTGTGAGATACGACAACGTTGCGGAACTCCTGATTGATTTTGACAATCTTGAAGTCCATGGTTGTGTCAACAAACTGATCGTAGTCGCGGATAGGTTTGATGTCGATCTGTGAACCAGGGAGGAATGCCTCGATTCCGAATACATCGACGATCATACCGCCTTTTGTACGGGTCTTCACATAACCCTTTACAATCTCGTCTGCTGCAAATGCTGCATTTACCATATCCCAAGAACGGAGCTGGCGTGCTTTCTTGTGTGAAAGAATGAGCTGGCCTTTCTTGTCCTCAGTGCTCTCAACGAACACCTCAACTTTGTCTCCGACTTTAAGCTCAGGATTGTAACGGAACTCAGGAGCCATGATGACACCCTCGCTCTTGTAACCGATGTTTACGATTACCTCTCTCTTGCTGATTGCTGTAACAACGCCTTCAACAACCTCACCCTCAACTACTTTTGAGAGAGTCTGGCTGTATTTTGCGTCAATGTCCTTGATGTCTTCACCATAGACATCATCGCTTTCGAAAGCATCCCAATCGAATTTGTCAGGATCTACTGAAGCATTCAGCGGAGCTTTCTTGGTTTCTTCTACGACAACTGGAGTCTCCTCTGCTGTCGCTACTGTTTTGTTTTCTTCCATTGTAAAAATTAATTGAAACAAACTAGTGGGTTGAACATTATACTTTGTGCCTGCTGGCCTTACGGTCAGAAAAGCGCGCAAAAATACGCATAATTTTCTGATTTACAAAATTTTTTACTCCACGACAGAAGGGAGTGCGAGAGCACGCTGAAGTGCATCGTCAACCGGAGTATAGAAGCGGTAGAAGGCTTCATCATCAAGTTTCGAATAGCGCCCCACCAGAGCCTTAAGCTGCGGCATCATATAAGCCTTCGAAGCCTCCCACTCACCGGAAGACGGCTTAAGCCCATCCTTCGAAGATGCGAATTCAAGGAACTGACGCTCGATGCCGACCTCATCCATCCAGCGGTCAAGGGTCCTGAAATCGGATATCCCGGCCAGCTGAGAACGGTATTTATCGAAGATTGCAGAAGCAAAACGCATCGAGGTGGCTTTCTTGTTGCAATTTATATAGAATTTCGTAGCCTTTGTCGTGTCCATAGGGACGAACACATCCGGGATGATACCGCCTCCGCCATAGACCCTTCTGCCCCTGACGGTATAATAGACCTGAGTCGTATCGACCTTCATGCTGTCGGCAGATGTCATTTCCCCATGGGCATATCTCTCATAAATATCATAGGCATAATCCTTCGCATACGGTTTCTGGATACACCTTCCAGAAGGAGTATAAAACCTTGACACAGTGAGTCTTACACCAGAGCCATCTGTAAAGTTCATAGGCTCTTGCACAAGTCCTTTTCCGAAGGATCGCCTGCCGACGACCACTCCCCTGTCATTGTCCTGGATTGCTCCGGAGAAAATCTCGCTTGAAGAAGCCGAACTCTCATCGATGAGGACAGAAAGTTCTACGTTCAGAAGGTGACCCCTTCCGTCAGCATCGAACTCCTGTCTCGGACGGTGAAGGCCTTCCATATAGACGATTTTGTCACCCTTCTGCAGGAACTCGTTTGAAAGCTGGAGGGCCTGGTCGAAATATCCTCCGGTATTGC
>CALZOR010000112.1 GCA_945827785.1 uncultured Bacteroidales bacterium
CCGGAGAAAGTAGTCTTACCGGAACCGTTCAGACCGGCAACCAGGACAACTGCAGGCTGTCCCTTGACATTGATTTCGGAAGATGTGCTTCCCATCAGTGAAGCCAGTTCGTCATGTACGATCTTGACAATCATCTGCTGAGGCTTCACGGCAGTGAGCACATTCTGGCCAATGGCCTTCTTCTTCACGTCATCGCAGAACTGCTTTGCAATCTTGTAGCTGACATCGGCATCGAGCAAGGCTCTGCGGATGTCCTTCATGGCCTCGGAAATGTTTATCTCGGTGATTTTGCCTTCACCCTTGAGTATCTGGAACGACCTTTCAAGTCTTTCGCTTAAGTTCTCGAACATATATTATAACATTTTAAAATAATCAATTTTCTCAGGAGCGTCATCAATGGAATCGGAATATACGGCCGGAGCGAGATCCTTCATGTTGTAGCGGCTCGCCATGACCTGGCCATATGCCCCGGTGCTGCGGATTGCCATCAGGTCTCCCCTGACGCTCAGAGGCAGCAGCCTGCCGGCGCCCCAGACGTCACTCGACTCGCAGACAGGTCCGACTATGTCATAGGCCTGATGCGAAGGGAAGAAAGGACGCATCGTTGCAGAAAGGTTCTCAATCCTGTGATAAGCTCCGTAAAGGGCCGGACGGATGAGGTCATTCATACCTGCATCCATGATGAGGAAATTCTTGGTCTCGCCGCTCTTGACGAACATTACCCTTGAAATAAGGGTACCGCACTGCGCCACGATTGAACGGCCCGGCTCAACATGCACCGTCTGATTGGGTCTGCGGACAATCTCCCTGTCGATGGTGCTGAACCATGTCTGAAAATCCGGAATCGGGTTACCGTCAGGGTCATCATAATCGACCCCAAGTCCGCCTCCAAGATTTATATTCTTAACTTCCAATCCATTACGCTCAAAGTAAGCAACAAGTTCATTCACTCTTCTGCACTCGAGTGCAAAAACCTCGGCAACACGTGTGATCTGGGATCCGATGTGGAAATGAAGGCCAATGAAATTGATGTTGCGGCTCTTGCCTATAAGTTCGATCAATTTGTCGAATTCGTGCTGTGAGATTCCGAATTTGTTCTCATACAGACCGGTTGTGACATATTTATGGGTGTGGGCGTCAATGTCCGGATTGATTCTGACCGAGACATTGGCAACCATACCATATTCCCTTGCCATCTCGTTGATTACGAATATTTCCTGAAGCGACTCGCAGTTGAAAGCCTCTATGCCCAGACGCATTGCATTGCAGATTTCCTTATCGCTTTTTCCTACTCCTGCATAGACAATCCTGTCTGCCGGGAAACCGCATTCATGGGCATGCAGCACCTCATTCCCGCTGACGCAGTCCGCTCCGAATCCCTTGGCGCTTATTTCCCTGAGAATCTTCTCATTGGAATTGGCCTTCACGGCATAGTGAACTCTGAGATTGTGTTTCTGAGCCAGATCATGAACCTGGTCAACAGTACGGCGAAGCAGATCCATGTCGTAAAAATAGAACGGGGTGGCTATTTTTTCAAATCTGTCGATTGTATTTGAGTCAAACATCGTGTCGTATATTATGTTCATTTTCAGCTTTTTATACATATATTTCCGCAATATCGGACAAATATCGCAAAAACGATTGCAAAAATAGCGAAAAATTCCTTAATTTCGCGGCTCATAATTTAAATTACTGATGAAAATGGAACAAAGAGGACCTATTTCAAAATTCATTACACACCATTATCGTCATTTCAACTCAGCAGCACTTGTTGACGCTGCAAAAGCTTATGACGAGCACATGAAAAAAGGCGGCAAGATGATGCTTGCCATGGCAGGTGCTATGTCAACTGCCGAGATCGGACTTTCACTCGCAGAGATGATTCGTCAGGACAAGATTCAGATTGTTTCCTGCTCGGCCAACAACCTCGAAGAGGACATCATGAACCTCGTGGCACACAACCACTATTACAGGGTTCCTCATTATAGAGACCTCACACCTGCACAGGAAAAGGAACTTCTTGACAATCACTACAATCGCGTGACTGACACCTGCATTCCTGAAGAGGAGGCATTCCGCCGCCTTGAGAAGCACCTCGTTGACATCTGGAATGAGATGAAGGCAACAGGTGAGAGACTCTTCCCTTGGGAAGTTATCTACAAACTCCTCCGCAGCGGCGTTCTCGAGCAGTACTACGAGATCGACCCTAAGGACAGCTGGGTACTTGCAGCTTGCGAGAAGAATATCCCTATCGTCGTTCCTGCATGGGAGGACTGCACGACTGCAAATATCTTCACTGCACACTGCATCCGCGGCGAGTTCGAGACTTCGATGATCAAGAACGGTATTGAGACAATGATTTTCCTTACCGAGTGGTATCGCGAGAACTGCGGCGGCCAGGGCGTCGGTTTCTTCCAGATTGGCGGCGGTACAGCAGGAGACTTCCCTATCTGCGTCGTGCCTATGATGGCTCAGGACCTCGAGTGGCCTGACGTTCCGCTCTGGGCTTATTTCTGCCAGATTTCCGACTGTACTACTTCCTATGGTTCGTACTCCGGAGCTGTTCCGAACGAGAAGATTACATGGGGCAAGCTGGATGTTGACACTCCTCGCTTCATCGTAGAGTCTGATGCAACAATTGTTGCTCCGCTCATCTTCTCTTACGTACTTGGATGGTAAGTAATTAATGTACACCCAATTAGTAACGGGACCGCTATTTTTGCTACAATCTCCATTGTAACAATATTGCGGTCTCGTATCATTTTTGAAAGAGGCGTCGGACGAATTTGATTCTTAAACCATTTTACAATGACAGGTCTGGTTGGCATGGTCTTCAACATTGAGCTTGCTCTGATAGTAGGCATCGTGACATCTTTAGTGCTCGGCTTTCTTCTATTGCTGATAAAGGTTCCGCAAAGCGAATATGCCGGAAGGTTGGCACGCACCAAGAACACGATTGCCACATGCTTTCTCATCTGCACCATCATATTCTATCTTGCGCTGAGATATTCAGGGATAGAGGATTACGAGCAGTTCTCATCCATGATGCTCTTTGTTGTGACTGCCCTCGCCTCTGCCGTCCTGTCCTATTCCCTCATCAATCTTCTTGATGAATCATACATCCGCAATGACAAGTTCTATCTCAATGTCGGCATTATTGCCGTGATGAGCTATGTGATGATGACATCCTTCTGGTGGGATGAAAGGTGGATGAGGATTGCAGTAATGACGACGTGCATAGTGTTGTTTCTTATCCAGTGCACCATCCATATAATCATATTCAACAAGGTCTATAAAACAAGTCTGAGGCAGCTTGAACTGTATTATGACGAGGAAGAGGACCAGAAAATCCGCTGGATTCGCTTCTGCTACATAATAATGATGCTAACCCAGATGTTCATCCTTGTCTATATGCTTCTTCCGAGCGGATTCATGAAAGTCTATGCGATGTTCTACTCGCTTTTCATGCTGTACTTCAGCGCCAATTTCATCTCTTTCCTCGGAAGCCACAAACTGCTTCTCGACGCTTTTGCCTACAAGACGCTTTCCGGCCAGGACCTTATGCAGAAACGCGCCGAAAACCGTCGCAAGGGAATCACCGGTCCTTCAAAGGAAATGTCTCCTGAAGACTACAATGAAATCCAGTTCAAGAAACTGGAAAAAGCTATTGACCGATGGATAGAGCAGAAGAAGTTCCGCGAATATGACAAAAGCCGCGACGACATTGCACAGGAACTCCATACTTCCAAGGAACTGCTGAATATGTACTTTGCCACCAAGATATGCAAGGATTTCAAGACATGGAGGACGGAACTCAGAATCGATGATGCGAGGAAGATGCTCCTTGAGAATAAAGACCTGTCAATCAACATTATAGGAGAAATGGTAGGATTCAGCGACCGTTCCAATTTCCACCGTCAGTTCACAAAGATCGTCGGCTGCTCACCAAAGCAATGGAGAGATACCGACGGTCATCCGGAAAAACTTTCCTGATTTCATTTTCTCTGAAGTGCAAAGTTGCAGTCGTTCAGGAAAAATGTATTGGTCTGTTCATTGAAGCCGTCCCCAATCCACCTAACAACCACGTCTCTTATCGAATCCAGGTACAACCCTTCGGGGTCCCTTGCCGCGACATATCCCCGGACGACCTCCGTCAATCCCTGACATTCAATCTTATACATACCA
>CALZOR010000113.1 GCA_945827785.1 uncultured Bacteroidales bacterium
ATCCTTCAGAAATTTATTATTAACTTTGCACTTTGGTCGCTTGGGTTGGACCAGGCGGGAAACTTGAATTATATTTTATATCATGGAAAATCCGATGGACAGCTGCAAGCTGTTGTATAATACTGAGAGAGAGAAACTTAATATGCCTGAATATGGACGTAATGTCCAGAAGATGGTGGAGTACCTGAAAGGAATTGAGGACAGGGACAAAAGGAACGAGCAGGCCAGGGCCGTTGTGAAGGTGATGGAAATTCTCAATCCTCAGGTCTATCTGCAGGAAAACTATGAGCAGAAGCTCTGGGACCACCTTCAAATTATTTCAAACTTCGAGCTTGATATTGATTCTCCCTATCCGAAGCCCTCAAAAGAACGCCTCTATGAGCGCCCGGAGGTCATTCCTATCAAGCAGAAACCTATCAAGGCAACTCATTATGGACGCAATATCGAAAGTATAATCGATCTTATTGCAGAACAGGAAGACGGTGAGGTGAAAACTGCAATGATACGTTCCCTTGCAATCTATATGAGGCAGCAGTATCTTATCTGGAATAAGGACAGCGTTGCTGACCAGACCATATTCCAGGACATAGAGAAACTGTCCGACTATCGTATCAAAGTTCCAGAAGGCTTACAGCTCAGCCGCATTTCATCAGATGCCAATTTCCAGAGACCTACTCTCGGAATAAATTCAGGACAGAAGAACAAGAATCAGTGGAAGAATTCCAAGAAAAATAAAGCACGCAAAGGATAATGGCTGCCAGAAAAACAAAAGAAAATACGGAAACAAAGGTGAAAGAGAAGCGTAAACGTTTCTCTTTCTTCTCGGATATGTCCAGTGATGCCAAGCTGAGGCTCCTGAAATTCAGCGGATTGGCTCTTGGTTTTTTTACATTGTGTACATTTGTATTCATTGTGTCCTATCTTTTTACATGGACTTCGGACCAAAGCCTTATTTCCCAAGCGGATATGATGGACAGCAATGTTCAGGCTGCAAATGCCGGAAGCAAGCTCGGCTACCGCTGGAGCCGCTTTCTCGTGCAGCAGTGCTTCGGACTGGGCAGCTTTGCCATAGTCTTTCTGCTGGGGGCATATTCATACAAACTTTTCTATCCGGACAAGCAGGTACGCCTTATACGGTTGACCTTGCTTTCGCTCAGCGGAGCCTTGCTGCTTTCCTACATCGGTACCTACCTTTCCACTCTTTTCACTTCAGATACCTTCTTCGGTGGCGGACTGGGAGGAGATGCCGGCAGCGTGGTCGTGGCGTGGATGAAAAATCTAATAGGCACCCTTGCAACCGGCCTGCTCCTGCTGGTCTTTGGGGTTGGCTGGATGATATGCGCAAGCCACAGATTTGCTCTGTGGTTCGACCAGTTCGGTGTCCGCAAGCCGAAGGAGCCGTCACCTGTTTCGGACAATCAGGAAACAGTGCAGGAGGCTGATTCTCAGGAAGCATCCCTGCTTCAGGATGACTTCCGGCTCCAGGAAGTATCCCAGTCTCAGGAAGACCCTCAGCCTGAATTGAATCCTGAAGATGTGGAGCCGCTCCCGAATAATCCTTTTTACGAAGATGTAATTGACTCTGAACCTTTCCAAGAGGATGATATACAGCGTCCTGCCAGTCCTCAGCAGACCGTTCAGGAAGAACAGTCTGATGCTGCTGAAATGGAGGTTCAGATTGCGGACAACATAGATACTACAATTACTGAGGAACTGCCTCGTATCGACAACCGTCAGGAACTGGAACGCTATGAATTTCCGTCGCTGGACCTTTTGGAAGACTATGACGGAGGAAAACATCATGTCGGACAGCAGGAACTGGAGACCAACAACAATCGCATTCGGGCTACATTGATGAACTATCGTGTTGAGGTTGTGAAAGTTACCGCAGTCGTAGGACCTACTGTCACCTTGTACAAGGTCGTTCCGGCACCGGGAGTTAAGGTCTCTTCCATCGAGAATCTGCACCGTGAGATTGCGATGTCCCTGGGTGCAAAGGGTGTCAGGGTGGTTACCCTCCCGGACTGCGTCGGCATAGAGGTCCCTAACAGTACTCCTACAATCGTACCTCTGAAGGCAATGCTCAATTCGGATGCTTTCCGCAACAGCAAGGCGGAACTTCCTGTAGCCCTTGGATATACGATTACCCAGGAAGTCAAGACCTTTGACCTTACCGATGCTCCTCACCTTCTGATAGCCGGTGCCACGAAGCAGGGTAAGTCAGTGGGACTCAATGTAATAATTTCTTCGCTCCTTTATGCGAAGCACCCATCAGAGCTGAAATTCGTCTTCATTGACCCTAAGGTCGTGGAGTTTACGGCATATAAGAGCCTCCTGAAACACTACCTTGCCGTTCTCCCGATGGCAGTCAGCGAGGAAGACGAGGCGGAGTCTGCAATCATCAATTCACCGAAACAGGCCGACCAGGTACTCAACTCCCTCTGTATCGAGATGGACCAGAGGTACAATCTGCTCAAGATGGCCGGCGTGAACGACCTCAAGCTTTATAACGAGAAATACAAGGACCGCAAGCTCCTTCCAACGGAAGGCCACAAATATCTTCCTTATCTTGTGGTTGTAATCGATGAGTACGCCGACCTTACAATGTCAGGCGGAGCCGGAAGCGATGCCCGCAAGGCTGCCAAGCAGATTGAATCCTCAATCGTGCGTCTTGCCCAGAAAGGAAGGGCGGCCGGCATCCATGTGATCATTGCCACCCAGAGACCGTCCGTAAACGTAATCACCGGACTTATCAAGGCCAACTTCCCGACGCGAATTGCATTCAGGGTTACTTCGCGTATCGACTCCAATACTATCCTTGACACAAGCGGAGCCGAGAACCTTATCGGAAGGGGAGACATGCTCTACTATGCCGGCGTTGACATCGACCGTGTCCAGTGTGCCCTTGTAAGCATGAAGGAGATAAACCGGATTACCGATTTCATTTCCAGCCAGAAGGGATACAAACAGTGCTACAGCACTCCTTATTATCTTCCTGTACCAGAGGCACAGGACGGTGAGGCTGGCGGTGGAAGTCTTGACATTTCGAATATAGACTCCATGTTCGAAGATGCAGCGAGGATGGTCGTCTCCACACAGAAAGGCTCCACTTCCGACCTCCAGAGACGTCTGGGCATGGGTTATGCAAGAGCAGGGCGTGTGATGGACCAGCTTGAGGCTGCAGGTATCGTAGGACCTCAGGAGGGTTCCAAACCAAGAAAGGTGCTTGTCAGCTTCGAAGAGCTTGATGAGATCCTCAGAGAGTTTGTGAAAGAATAACCCGATTCTTATGTCATTACTGACTTTATTTCCAGCCATCCTGTCCTTTATCGCTGTTTCAGTTCCGGATGAAGGGCGGGACATGTATGATGCTTTTGTCAATAAACTTGCAAATTCCTTTGTTTCAGTATCTTATGAATACGAAACTGAAATCTCGGGAGTGAAGGTCGTTGGCGAAGGCAATCTCTTCCTGCAGGGACGATGCTACCGCTATGATACAGACGGCCTGACGGTATGCAGCGATTCCCGTTCAATCTGGATAGCAGACCAGGCTGCCAGGGAGATGGTGATAGAGCCGGTGGATGAGTCTTCGCTTGCTGTCAATCCTGCAACTTTGCTGGTAAACCTTGCAGGGGCATTCACTGTCAAGTCAACAAAAAAGGCAGGAGATGGCGTTGTTATCTACCATCTCCTGCCTGCCATATCTTTCGGAATCAGGGAGTGCTCAATCACTCTTTCCGCCTCAGATACTCAAGGTACGTCATCCACTGCACCTTTCCTGAAGAATGCTTCTTTTACAACCGATGACGGCACTGCCTTCAGCCTTGTCATTAAATCAGTTACATTCGAAGAACCGTCACGCAGTCCTGAATTCTTCCTGCCTTCCGGGACTGATTCTGACTGGGTTGTCACGGATTTGAGGTAGCTACCACTTGCCACCTCCGCCACCTCCGCCGAAGATGCCTAAGCCACACCCTCAGACGCCGCCTCCGCCGACGCTTCCGACTCTGCAAACGCCGACG
>CALZOR010000114.1 GCA_945827785.1 uncultured Bacteroidales bacterium
TCAGGAAGGTGAGGTTCCGGTTTCGGAAACTCCGGCCGATACCCCGTCACAGGAAACAGATAATCAATAATAACCTTAATAATAACATTATGAAGAGAATTTTTATCGCATTGGCTCTTTTGGCTGGTATCCAGCTCGCTGATGCACAAGTGAAATCTCCAGCAGATGCCAAGAAGGCAGTGGAGTCAGCAGAGGCTGCGGCACAGAATCCTAAGAAAGCTGAGAAGGTTGCCACATGGCTCAAACTTGCCAGCACATATATGGATGCATACAATGCTCCTGCAGGTTCTGCATGGGTCGGTGCTTCAAAGCAGGAACTTCAGCTTCTCATGGGAAATGACAAACCGGTATCAGTAGAGAATGCCGTTCTCAACGGAGAGCCTTGCACAAAGGAAATCTATTCCAACAAGGAAATGTATTTCAACGGCAATGGCCAGCTCATTCTCATCAACGTGACTTCACCGGTATTCCCGGATGCTCTTGCAAATGCAAAGGATGCTTATGTAAAGGCTACAGCTGTAGACGTGAAGGCAACAAAGACCAAGGACATTTCAGCCGGTCTGGACATGATTTCAAAGAAGTATTATGAGGAAGGTATGAACAGCTACATGCTCGGCGACCTCAAGAAAGCAAGTACTCTCTTCGAGAAGGCTGCTGATGCTGCTGCAACTGCACCGCTTTCAAAGGTTGACTCTACATCTCTCTACAATGCCGGCTACACTGCATGGGCTTCACAGGACTATGAAAGGGCACGTATTTTCTTTGAGAAATGTCTTGGCGTTGACTACTACTACGAGGGTGGTGAGGTGTTTGCAAAACTTGCAGACGTTTATGCAAAACTTGAAAAGAAAGAGGAATCAAAGAAGGTTCTTGAGGCAGGTTTCACCAAATTCCCTGAGAGCCAGAGCATTCTGATTGGTCTTATCAACTACTATCTCGAGAACAACGAGGATCCAGAGAAACTCTTCGAGCTCATCGACCATGCAAAGAAGAACGAACCGAACAATGCTTCTCTCTACTATGTTGAGGGCAATATCTACAAGCAGCTCGGCAAGACCGAAGAGGCTGTCAAAGCATATTACAGCTGCTCAAAAATCAATCCTGAGTATGAGTTCGGCTACATCGGTGCAGGTATCCTCTATTATGAGCTTGCTCTCGAGTTCCAGGACAAGGCTCAGAATGAGTTTGATGACAAGAAGTACATGGCTCTCGTAGCTGAGTTCGAGAAAGCTCTTGAGAATGCTTACGAGCCTTTCGAAAAAGCATTCAACGTTTCAAAGGACGAAAGCATCAGAATCAACATCGCCGAGTACCTCAAGAACATCTGCTACCGTTTCCGTGAAAAAGATCCGAAATACGAAGCAGGATTCGAGAAGTATAGCACGATTGTGAAAGAAGGAAGAATCAACTAGGTTGATGAGAGTCAGGCTTTTTCGAAAGCCTTGACAATCTTCGATACAAGAGGGTGTCTGACAATGTCTTCATTTTTGAAGGTGATTGTACAGATGCCCTTTATGTTTTTTGTGAGTTCGATTCCTTTCAGGAGCCCTGAGTCATTTCTGTTCGGAAGGTCAATCTGGCTGGCATCTCCGGTGACGATGAATTTTGCGTCACAACCCATTCTGGTCAGGAACATCTTCAGCTGTCCGAGATTTGTGTTCTGTGCCTCGTCCAGAATCACGCAAGCCCTGTCGAGGGTTCGGCCGCGCATATAGGCAAGCGGAGCAATCTGGATTGTGCCTTCTGCCATAAATTCCTGAAGCTTCTTTGGCGGAATCATGTCTCCGAGGGCATCATACAGAGGCTGAAGATATGGATCGAGTTTATCCTTGAGGTCTCCCGGCAGGAAGCCAAGCCTTTCTCCGGCTTCAACTGCAGGGCGTGTGAGGATGATCCTCTTTATCTCCCTGTTTTTCAAAGCCCTGACAGCCAATGCAATAGCGATGTAGGTCTTACCTGTTCCTGCTGGACCGATTGCATATATGAGGTCGTTTTCAAAATATGCCCTGACCATTTCCTGCTGTGTCCTGTTGCGCGCCTTAATGGGCTTTCCGTCATTGCCATAAACGATGACGGAGTCTCCGCTCAGCTTGAAACGATTGGGCGATGCTTCTGCATCGAAAAGGTCTTCGACATCGTACGGAGTGAGGTTCATCTTATGTTTCCTCCTTTCAATCAGCATGTTGAGTTTTACGGAGAAGTCTTCGATATCCTTTTCCTCGCCGTCAAGGATAATTTCATTTCCCCTTGCAATGACCTTCAGGTTCGGAAACCATGTGCACAGAGCTTCCAGATTCTTGTTGGCAGCCCCATATATTTCGACCGGGTCGATAGCTTCGAGTTTGATGTTTTTCTTTGCCATATTTATATTTTCTTTATTCGCGATGTTCCGGGACTATTCTTTCGTATGTGCCGACCATTTTGTCATAGTCCCATTTGCCAGCCCATTCATCCCTTCTGCCAATAAAATCTTCCACAGGGACGACAACATAATCGGAAATGCTGTAACCTCCGGGCCTCGAGCACCATAGCCATGTCAGTACAGGTTTCCCGACACTTATGTCACCGTTGCAATCCCGTATCAGGCTTATCGTTGCCATCAGCTCCAGCTGGGTGTTCGGGGCACTCATGTTAGACACCATATTGCCAAGAGAATAAAGCACATGGACTCCGTCAATTACCGTGCTGTCCTGAACGACATGGGGATGTGAACCTATAATCATATCCGCCCCCGACTCAATCATCTCTCGTGCCATCTTCTCCTGCTCTTTACTGTGGGTGAGGATGTATTCTTCTCCCCAATGCGGCAGCATGAGAGTGAAATCCGCTTCCGCTGCCTTTGAAAGCGATGTCTCAAGCAATTCTTTATCACTCAGCCTGTTGACAGTCGGGAACAGACTTCCTCCTGAGGAATTTGTCCCGTATGTGAAATTCATAAAGGCAAGGCGTATGCCCTTCCTGACTAAAATCAGCGGTGTTGTTCCAGCCAATTCTTCCCCGTCAGACGCCAGCCCTGTGTAGGCAGACCCATACTTGTCTTTGAGCTTCCTGTATTGTTCCAGAGTCTTCTGCGCCCCTTCGGCTCCTCTGTCAAATATATGGTTGTTGGCGCACAGAAATATGTCAAATCCTGCTTTTGCAACCTCTTCTGCAAATTCTTCGGGGGCGCTGAAGCACGGATAGCCCGTGAAAGGTTCCCCTGCGAAGGTGACTTCCATATTGCAGATGGCAATGTCTGCCTGAGATATCTTGTCCGAGACAAGGGAGAAGTATGAGGAAAAATCAAAACTGCCATCTGCCTGAACAGCGTTGCCAAGCTGCGCCTGGTGCATCATCATGTCTCCGCAGACAAGGATTGCAAGAGTGTCCGCTTTGTACAGAGGCTTTACCTGAAACTGTTCCGGCAATTCAATCCGGCTGGATAAATCCTGCCCGATCTTCTGTGCATGAAGTCCAGGGGAGGAAAGCAATGCCGTTGTTGCAGCTGCAAAGTATATTGCCAGTTTTGTTTTGATTTCCAATTCTGTCTGTCATTGTTCCGAATGCAAATATATATCATTTTTATTTTGTACCTGATTATTAATTAACTAAATTTGCGTGTTATGGCATTTTATGAACAGTCAAATCTTGAAATTATGAGAAAGTCTTTTGCATTGCTGGTTCTGGCAGCTCTTTTCACTCTTACCGGGTGTGACTTTTTCCGTACTCTTGCGGGACGTCCGACAAGTGAGGATATCGAGGTCAGAAAGCTTCAGATGCTGCGTGCCGAGCAGGCTCTTCATCAGGCACGTATCGACTCGCTCAAAAGGCAGGAAGAGATGCTTCGTGATTCCCTGG
>CALZOR010000115.1 GCA_945827785.1 uncultured Bacteroidales bacterium
GGGGTCAGATATACCTACCCGACCGACGAGGACACGCTCACAGCCCTTGCGGACAGAAGTCCGATCATCAATGAAATCCTCGAATACCGCGGGATAAGGAAGTTGATATCGACCTACATAGACCCGTTCCCGACATACATCAACCCAGTGACGGGGAAAATCCATACCACTTTCAATCAGGCACTTACAGCCACTGGCAGGCTCAGTTCATCAAAGCCCAACCTGCAGAACATCCCAATCAGGACCGAAAGGGGGAAGGAAATCCGCAAGGCTTTTGTCCCGAGCCAACCGGGAGGAGTCATCATTTCTGCGGACTACTCACAGATTGAGCTCAGAATCATGGCACACCTCAGCTGCGACACCCATCTGATTGAAGCCTTCCGAAAAGGACAGGACGTGCATGCCACCACGGCAGCAAAGATTTTCGGCATAGACCTGAGCGAAGTGACGGCGGACCAGAGGAGGATTGCAAAGACGGCGAACTTCGGAATCATGTACGGAATTTCAGCATTCGGGCTTGCCCAGAGGCTGAAGCTGAGCCGAGGCGAGGCGAAGAAAATCATCGACGACTATTTCGAAAACTTCCCTGCAATTTCCTCGTATATAAATGATACACTGGCTTCTGCAAGGGAGTGCGGCTATGTCGAGACGCTTTTCGGAAGGAGGCGTTACCTGCCGGACATCAATTCCAGGAATGCCACTGTGCGCTCGCTCGCTGAAAGGAATGCCGTGAATGCTCCTATCCAGGGCACTTCGGCCGACATCATAAAACTTGCAATGATCAGTGTGGACCGGAGGTTGAGGGAAGAAGGCCTCAAGAGCCGTATGGTGCTCCAGATCCACGACGAGCTGCTCTTTGATGCTGTGGCAGAGGAGGTTGAGGCCGTTGAGAGAATCGTGAAAGAAGAGATGGAGAATGTCATCAAATTGTCTGTTCCACTAACTGTTGAATGTAATCATGGAAGCAACTGGCTCGAAGCTCACTAAACTCAGTGACGCATCCCTTGCTGAACTTGCCGCCGAGCAGAACCAGGCGGCTTACATCGTTCTCTACACAAGATACAATGCCGGAGTGCGGGCACATATAGCACGCTATGTATCTCAGAAAGAGGACATTGAAGACATCTGTCTGGAAAGTTTCCAGAAGGCTTTCAGTCAGATTGCAACCTATAATCCGGAGTATAAGTTCTCGACATGGCTGTACAGGATTGCGCGCAATACGGCCTTCGACCACCTGAGCAGAAACGACAGGGAGAAGACCAATCTGCCCACGACTTCCATCAATGAGGACTTCGCCGAGCTGAAGGATATCCCGGCAACGATGCACAATCCCGAAGAGGACATCATCAACCAGCAGGAGTACGACAAGTGGCTGAACAATATCGAAAAGCTGAAGGATGACTACAGGGTGGTTGCGAAAATGAACCTGATAGACAATTTCGGTTACAAGGAGATTGCCGAGGCGCTGGATATGCCGCTTAATACGGTCAAGACCAAGATTCGCAGGGCCAAGAATCAGCTTCTCAAGATGATGGAGTACTCTGACGAGTTGCTTTAGCGCAGGCGAGCGGGAACAAGGCGGGGCCTGAGCTTGTGACCGGGCGGGGACAAAGCCGGTGAGCAAACGGCGGCCAAGCGCGACGACGGGCTAATTAAATATAAACAAAAGAGAACCAATGAATTACGACGATTTTAAAACAATAGTTACCACCACATTCCCACACCTAAGAGGGGAGCAGTTGGAGCAGTTTGCAGCGATGGACGCACTGTATCGAGACTGGAATTCCAAAATAAACGTAATTTCCCGCAAGGACATCGACTCGCTCTACAGCCACCACGTCCTGCACTCGCTGGCAATTGCGGCCTACCTGAAATTCCAGATGCCACAGGCATGGGAGCGTTTTCTCGGTATGGACGTGGCCGGCACCAGTCCTGAAACCGGCTCCAGGTTACGCGTTCTGGACCTCGGGACGGGCGGCGGATTTCCGGGCATCCCTCTTGCCGTGTTGTTCCCCGAGGTGGATTTTACCCTTTGCGATTCAATAGGCAAAAAGACCCTTGTGGCGCGCGGAGTAGCTGAAGAGCTTGGATTGAAGAATGTCAAGGTGGTCAATGCAAGGGCCGAAAGTCTGGATGAAACCTTCGACTTTGTTGTGTCCCGGGCCGTGACATCCCTTGAGAATTTCATTCCATGGGTACGCGGGAAATACTCCGAGGGCATCCTTTATCTGAAGGGCGGTGACCTTGTGGAAGAGATTGCAAATGCCATGGGAAAATTCCGGATGAGGAAGGGTTCGGTCCATACCTGGGGCATAGAAAACTGGCTTTCAGATGGGTTCTTTGCGGAGAAAATGGTTATTTTCATAGAAAAACAATAAAATATTTTGTAGTTCCGCCAAAAATTTCTACCTTTGCACTCCCAATTTGACGAGATAATATAAAAAAATAACAATAATGAAAAGAACATTCCAACCATCGCAGCGCAAACGCCGTAACAAACACGGTTTCCGCGAGCGCATGTCCACACCGAACGGACGCCGCGTATTGGCAGCTCGCCGTCGTCATGGACGTAAGAAATTGACTGTATCATCTGAGGACAGGTGGTAAGAGTCCAGTCCCCCGGATTGTCTTTCATTATTCAGGGGTAGATTTTAGGAGAGGGTTGGCTTGGAGTCAACCCTCTTTGTATTTGGTATCTTCAATATTTTTCCGGGCTATATGGAGACTAAGATTTCGCAAACAGATGAAAAGTTCATGAGGGAGGCGATGAAGGAGGCGGAGATGGCGGCTTATGAGGACGAAGTGCCAATCGGCGCCGTTGTCGTATGTCGCGGGCGAATCATCGGGAAGGGGCACAACATGACCGAGAAACTCCATGATGCGACGGCCCATGCAGAAATGATTGCAATTACTGCCGCGACTGAAGCCGTAGGAGGCAAATATCTGAATGACTGCACATTATACGTAACGGTCGAGCCTTGTCCGATGTGCGCCGGAGCGCTGAACTGGTCACAAATCGGGCGGATTGTCTATGGTGCTCCCGATCCGAAGAGAGGCTATTCGCTCTTCTCCCCTTCCCTGCTCCATCCAAAGACCGAAGTTATTGGCGGAGTCCTGGAGCAGGAGTGCGGCGCGCTTGTGCGTGATTTCTTCATGGCAAAGAGAGGCTGATTATGGAGTGGCTTGAAGGACTTGGACTTCTGGGGCTTTTCATCGGAACTTTTCTGGCAGCGACAGTGTTTCCGTTCAGTTCTGATGCGCTCTATCTTGGCATACTTGCGGCTACCGGCAACCCATGGGGCTGTCTTCTGGTGGGAACGCTTGGCAACTGGCTGGGCAGCGTGTTCACCTACTGGATTGGCTGGATAGGAAAGTGGGAATGGATTGAGAAATGGTTTAAGGTCAAGCCGGAAACGCTTCAGAAGCAAAAGGTGAAAATCGACAGATACGGCGCCTGGCTGGCTCTGACATGCTGGGTACCCATCATCGGGGACGTGATTGCAATCGCCCTGGGATTCTACAAGACTCGCCCCTTCTGGACCATCGTCCTGATGCTCATCGGAAAGCTCGGCCGCTTTTTTGTCTGGAATCTGCTTTATGGGCTGATTTGATTGCGGCTGGGGCGAGCAAGGGCGACAGGGGCAACCACAAGAAAAACTTGCACGAAAGCAAAAAAAACAATACCTTTGCGCAGCAAACAAGGCCTCATCAGAGGCCGCGACCGGGCCGGGTATTTGCGTCAGCAAATACG
>CALZOR010000116.1 GCA_945827785.1 uncultured Bacteroidales bacterium
CGCTGTAGCAGGTTTTGCAGACCTGTGCCTAACCGCTCGGCCAAAGCACCGTTTCTTTGTTTGGGATTGCAAAGGTAGCTAAATTTTATTAATCTGCAAATTATTTTGTCGAAACTTGTTTTTGTGATTTTCAAAAATTTTCCTGAAGATACTATGCCCGGGTATAAAACCGGAATTTTCTGAAAATAAGGGTGGGGAAGGGTGGAAGTCCGGATATTATTACTATCTTAGCAGACAAAAGGCGTTTGAAAAACTTCACAATGAAACTAATCATTTCATAATCAATACACTGAAAACAGGAATTTATATGCAGACACTCAGAAATAAAATTCTGACGATTGACGTCAATGAACATGGTGCGGAGTTGACAAGCATCAGGAAAGACGGAATTGAATATCTGTGGCAGGCCGATCCTGCATTCTGGAAGAGACATTCGCCTGTGTTGTTCCCAATTGTCGGAAGTGTTTGGGACGGAAAATTCAGAGTTGATGGACAGGAATATGCCCTCAGCCAGCATGGATTCGCCAGGGACATGGAATTTGTCCTTGCCTCCAGAACCGAAGATTCGGTGACTTACAGGCTTGAGTCAAACGAACAGACCCTCAAAAGATATCCATGGCCTTTCCGCCTGGAGATAAGCTACAAACTGGTTGGCAATGAAATCGTGGTCGGGTGGATGGTCCGCAATACCGGAGACCGTCAGATGTTTTTCCAGATAGGCGCGCATCCTGCATTTTATTATCCTGAATATAATAAGGACAAGACGGACAGAGGCTTCCTTTCTTTTGACCGGAATAATGACCTGAACTGTGTGAGAATAGTGGGAAAGGGCTGTGTGGACCCTATCAACAAACATCCCCTCAGGATTCCCGAGGATGGAATGCTTCCGCTTTTCTCATACACCTTCGATGAAATCGACACATTGATGCTGCAAGACAGTCAGATACATCATGTTACTCTTCACAAACAGGATAGAGCACCATGGATAAGCCTCAGTTTCGATGCTCCCGTTGTGGGAATCTGGTCACCTCCGGGACGCAATGCTCCTTTTATCTGCCTTGAACCATGGTATGGCCGCGCAGACCGCGTTGCCTACAAGGGAGAGTTCAAGGACCGCGACTGGGTGAACAGCCTTGCTCCAGATACAGAATTCCATGCAACATACAGAATAACAATACATTAGAAAACATGAAACGACTATTCGTCATAATAGCGGCAGCCCTGCTCCCGCTGATTGCGCCCGCTCAGAGTGCGCCGGACAATTTCAACAAAACCCCTGAACAGGGAAATGAACGGATCATTCTTCAGGCCTGGTGCTGGTCTTTCAATACCATAAGGGAAAATATGAAGGCCATTGCAGAGGCAGGATTCACCACTGTCCAGACTCCTCCTGCCCAACTCTGCGTAACCCAGACAAAGGGAGACAAGGGCGGCGGAAACCAGCTTTACGGCCATGGAAGATGGTATTACCATTATCAGCCGACAGACTGGAAAATCGGAAACTATCAGGTCGGAACAAAGGAGGACCTGATTGCCCTCTGTGCCGAGGCCGAGAAATATGGAGTCAAGATAATAGTGGATGTTCTTCCAAACCATACTTCGATTGACGATACACGTGTTGAGGATGCTCTCGATGATGCTGTAGGCGGACATGAGAATCTCTACCATGCAAACGGATTCAACGAAATCATGGATTACAACGACCGTCTCCAGTGCACCACCGGACAGATGGGAGGACTTCCTGATGTAAATACGGAAAATCCTGATTTTCAACATTATTACATGACTTACGTCAATGACCTGATCTCTTGTGGAGTCCGTGGTTTCAGATATGATACCGCAAAGCACATCGGCCTTCCTTCCGATCCGGTCGATCCTGCTTCAAAGGAAAATGATTTCTGGCAGGTTGCTCTTGGATACAAGGATGTCAAGGGCCTGAAACTGACAATCCCGCAGGACGGACTGTTCATCTATGGTGAGGTGCTTCAGGATAGAAATGTCAAGGAAGATGAATACGGCGCCCTGATAGACCTTACTGCCAGCAGCTATGGTCACGTAATCCGCAACATCCTCAATGCCCAGAGCTGGACGGCCGACAACTGGGATAACTGGTGCCACAGCGTGGACCCGTCCCATCTGGTTACATGGGTTGAAAGTCACGACACCTATTGCAATGCTCACGAGTCTGCCGGAATCAGCTGCGACAGAATCCGTCAAGGTTGGGCCTTCCTTACAGCCCGCCGCTACGGTCAGCCTCTGTTCTATTCCCGTCCTGCCGGAAGCTCTCCTGAAAACGTATGGGGCAACAATATCGTAGGCGTCCGCGGAAACGATGAATTCTTCCATCCGGAGGTTGCAGCTGCCAACCATTTCAGGAAGGCAATGATTGCAGAGCCTGAGGAAATCACTCTGAATCAGGAGAATACGATAATAGCAGTCAATCGTGGAAGAAAGGGCGCAATGCTCGTGAATATCACCGACAAGGAAATCACGACAACGCTTGCCACTACGCTTCCTGACGGCAAATATACGGACGCCGTACATGGCACTACCTTCCGCGTAAAGAAAGGTATCCTGACCGGCACATTCGCTCCGACCTCCTCATACGCACTATATAAGAAATAATATATGAGATTATTTGCAATTGCGGCGGCTGCCTTGTTGCTTTGTCTCCAGGCAGCCGCTCAAACTATTGATTATGAACAGCTTCCGCGGACAGTTTTTGTCGGCGGGCAGGCTCAGCATGTCCAGGGAATCGCTTATGATGCGGAAAAGGACTGCATGTACATGTCATTCACAAGCCGCTTTGTCAAAACAGACATGCAGGGAAACATCCTTGCATCTATTGACCGCATCCAGGGTCACCTCGGCGCGATGACTTTCAATCCGGAGGACAGAAAGGTATATGCTTCTCTTGAGTGCAAGGACGACGAAATAGGTCAGGGTATTGCCAAGGTTCTGGATGTCAAGACTTTATCCCGTGCAGACTCCAAGTTCTACATTGCCATCATTGATGTTGACAGGATGGATGGACTCGCAATAGACCCGGAAGACAACCCTGTCCTCAAGACGGTTTGCATCCGCAAGGCCGTCGAGGACTATGCCTTTATGGGCGAAGGCTATGAACATAGATATGGATGTTCCGGAATAGACGGAGTTGCAATTGCTCCTGAGATTGCTCCTTTGAAGGCGGCAACCTACGGCAGAAGGCCAAAAAAGGCCGCCATTCGTCGCAACTTCCTTTATGTCGGCTATGGTATCTATGGCGATGTCGAAAGGCAGGATAATGATTATCAGGTTGTTCAGTGCTATGATATTGCCAAATTGAATGCCCTCGCACGTCCGGTGATTTTCGGCCAGACACATTCCAGCGGTCCGGACAAACCGCTGAAAGAGTATTTCATTTTCACCGGAAACACCAATTACGGCATCCAGAACATGGCTTATGACCCTTATACTGAATGTATGTTCATGGCTGTGTACAAAGGAAAGAAGTCCAATTATCCGAACTACAGGCTGTTCGCTTTCAATATCAACCAGAAGCCTTTCAAGGCAGGCCTCAGGGGAGGAAGGGACAAATCCAGACATTTGCAGCTTACCCTGGCAGAACCTCAGGAACCAGGCTTTGTTTCACCGATTAGAGACGATGCAACCGGCATTACAGGGTGGAATTTCAAATGGGGATCCACAGGCCTGTGCCCGATTG
>CALZOR010000117.1 GCA_945827785.1 uncultured Bacteroidales bacterium
GATCTACACACTGCATATCGTCGGCAGCGTCAGATGTGTATAAGAGAGAGGTATAGGGTGGTGCCGGTTACCTGGACACCGCTGATGTTGAAACGAAGCATCGAGAATGTTGACAGCGAGGGTTTCCGGAATCGGAGGGTATGGGTGAGAAATAAAAATTATTTTCAGCTGATATATTTTCGTGAGCTTATATTTCTTTGATAATAATATAATACTTGTTATTTTATTTGCTATGTTTGCCCGGAAATTTCGGATTATATAACGCAATAATTATTGTCAACGATGAAACTATTGATAATTAATGCCAGCCCCCGAAAGAACGGCAATATATCCAAACGGCTTGAATTGATGAAGGATGAGGCAGAACGTGCGGGTGTGAGTGTTTTTGTCGAATATTCGCAAAGCTTCAAGATTCGTCCATGCATCGGCTGTATGAAATGCAGGTCAGCCAAAAATTGTGTCTTGCCGGAAGACGATGCACAAAGAATGCTGGATCTTATTCAGGAGTGTGATGCTGTGATTATCGGTTCTCCGACCTATTGGGGCAACATGCCGGGCACTCTCAAACTTCTTTTCGACAGGATTGTCTATGGCCTTATGGATGAGAACAGTCTGGCAATACCGGTGCCTTTGCATAAGGGGAAGAAGGCCCTGATTGTATGTACCTCAAGCACTCCTTGGCCATTCAATATTCTCATGGGACAGACTCGCGGTGTGGTCCGTGCAATCAAGGAAGTCCTCGGAACAGCTGGCTTCAAGGTCAGTTCAATCCAGAGAGGCGGAACCAAGAAACACCCCGAAATCACAAAGAAGGACATTCGTCTCTGCCAAAAGGCTGTCCGCAGACTGATTGGGAGGTGAGGAAGGAATGCTGGCAGATGATACGCCAGAGGGAGGATCTTTATTTATATTTTTTCACCAAGAGGATTCACCGCTTCGAACAATGTATACCTTCGGATTGGGGTTTTTGATTCATTTTGTACAATTAATGCTCCAACTCTGAGTTTTTCGGCTTAGCTGGGCGGCCTCAGAAATGCACAGGATATACGAGAAGAAATGAGAAATTTTGCAGCAATAGATTTTGAAACGGCGAACGAGCAGCCGTCCAGTGTATGCTCCGTTGGAGTAGTGATAGTTCGTAACGGTGAGATTGTCGATTCATTCTACAGTCTTATCCACCCAGAACCGGAGTACTACCAATGGTTCTGCCAGAGGGTGCACGGTCTAGGGCCGGAGGACACTGAAGATGCACCGGTATTCCCATACGTCTGGGAGAAGATTGAGCCTCTCATCGAAGGACTCCCCCTCGTGGCGCACAATTCCCGATTCGACGAAGGATGCCTCAAGGCCGTGTTCAGAGTGTATCAGATGGACTATCCCGACTATAAGTTCCACGACACCCTCGCTGCTTCCAGAAGGCATTTCGGATGCCGGCTTCCGAACCATCAGCTCCAAACCGTCTCCGCAGCCTGCGGCTATGACCTCGTGAACCACCATCACGCCCTCGCGGATGCAGAGGCCTGCGCTGTGATAGCGATGCAGTTATTGTAATACCTGCTCTTTGTACATGGCTGAGTAATATGAGTATTTTAAGTTTCGCATGTTGCGAAACTACCGAATTTTGAGACCTTTAGGTCGATAGTAGGTCGCTTGCGATAAGCAAATAGTCCAGAGGACTTTTGCAGCAAGCAGTCCCCGGGGGAAGGGATACGGGATGGGTCCTCGTTAACAGGGAAATGTGCGTGGGGAAGAAGTTTCGCAAGCGGCACAACCTTCAGGACCATAATAAGTTATCACTTGCGAAACTTGAGGTATTATAAGTTCTTTAGCGTCCATCAAAACCGTCGGTCAAACTCCCGGGTTTTCAACATTATTGGATAAGGGCATTGAAATCTTCCACCGGCATATCTGCAACTATCGAAATGTAGGTTGCCGAGTCGTCCTCAGTCTCCAGCATTATGAACTGTTTTACCACTTCCCCTTGCTGACGTATGTACATCCTCACTTTCTCATCCTTCTCGACCACTTCCATAAGCAGTTCCAATTGTCCTTTCTGAAGGAGTGCCTCGACGTCGGAGGATAGTTCCTTAACCAATGGAGTATCCTCTGCCGCAATGATATACATACCCTCAAAAGTTTTGATGATACGCTCGAAATGCACATCCTTGTCATCGGTGAGTTCCACCTCAGGGAGCTTCTGCATAAGCTTGAACATTGCCGGGGATATATAAACGGAAGAGACTCCCGGTTTGCCGCTGTATTTCTTGTAAAGGCTGTTGTCGCTGCTCTGAGCGAGACTTGTCACGGCTATCATTGCTGCCGCAAGCATTAGTATAAATCGTTTCATATCAGTTATTTCTATTGTGTGAATGTTTGATTCCGCCGTAAACTTCCTTTTGTATTCCTAGGATTTCATCCGCCTTTTCCACTCCCATCACTGAGTGCTGCATATTGCTTGAAATGGAAGAAAGTACCCTTTCCACTTCCGCATAAGCCAACTTAGGGTCATCAAAGGTGTCCTGTGGAGCGGAGTTCCGAACCATTCCGTACCCCAACCATCCCATGAGTACTATTGATGCAGCAGCAGTGATGCTTAAGAAACTGCGCTTGATCCTGGCAATCCTCGCCTGACTATCTGCCTGAGGGCCTTTCATAGCGGTTTTCCCGTCCGCAAGGATTCTTGAAGCCGCATCCATCCCGTCCAGCATTTTTTCAATGCTGACTTCCAGGTCGGAAGGAATTTGAATATTCTTGTCCATTTCTGTTTTCATCGGAATATCGTCTTTAAAACTCATATTATAAGTTCATCAATGCCTTGATTTTCTGTCTTGCCCTGGATATGCGCACCCTCACATTCACCGGATTGAGGCCGGTCCTCCTGCAGATTTCGTCATATTCCAACTCCTCGAAAAACCTGAGCTGCACAAGCATGCGGTCGTCTTCCGGAAGTTTTTCCATTGCTGCATAAAGACCTGATACCGTTTCCCTGTTGATGGCCCCCTTGTCGGTTTCCTCAAGTGATGGGCAGTTTGCGGCGGAGTCAATGTCCTGTCCCCTTCTCACATTTTTCTTGCGGATGAGGTCGAGGCTTATGTTCCTGACTATGGTATTGCCGTAAGAGGCGGGACTGAGGACACCGTCCAGTTTGTCCTTGGAGTTCCAGAGCCTGACATAGAGTTCCTGCACTGCATCCTTGGCATCGGCCTCATTTCCGAGCACCGCCCACGCAGTCCTGTAGAAGGTTGCATTCAGTGGCAGCCATACAGACTTGAACTCCTCGTGTGTCATATCAGTCCTTGTTTTCGTTTACCATTCTCTGAAGGGCGGAGAGAGGGAACTTGCCCTGCATAATTATCAGGTCGCAATCGTCTGACTCATAAATAATGAAGTCTTCGAAATACTGTCCGTCCATTTTGCCGACATAGATTCCGATCTTA
>CALZOR010000118.1 GCA_945827785.1 uncultured Bacteroidales bacterium
GCAGGTCTTCCTTTTTGAGGACGTATGCGAGGCGGACCTGATTGCGTCCAAGCTCAGGATCGGAATAGAAACCGGCTGCCGGGGCCATCATGATCGTCTCTCCGGCACAGCCTTCCGGAGTTTTATCATCCTTCCAACTGAAGTTGCTGAGGCACCATGCGCAGAATTTCTCCGCATCATCAACCGGAAGGGAGGCAACGGTATAGAATGCTCCCATAGGCACAGGAGTGTAGCATCCTGGGATACGGTTCACATTGTCAATCAGGCATTTCCTGCGCTCGACATACTCGTCATACACGTCACGGGAATACTGCTCGGTTCCTTCGATTGAAGCCTCCGCGACAAGCTGTCCGAGGAGCGGAGGACTGAGACGGGCCTGACAGAATTTCATGACGGTCTTTCTGACTGCTTCATTCTTGGTAATCAGTGCACCGATTCTGGTTCCGCACTCGGAGTAACGCTTTGACACTGAATCAATCAGAACCACATTCTGCTGGATTCCATCAAGGTGCATGGCGCTGATATAAGGCGAACCAGTGTAGATAAATTCACGATAGACCTCATCGGAGAAAAGATAGAGATTATATTTCTTGACAAGATCCCGAATCTGATTCATTTCCCTCTGGGTGTAGAGATAGCCTGTCGGGTTGTTGGGATTACATATAAGGATGGCTTTGGTGCGCTCATTTATGAGTTCCTCGAATTTTTCAACCTTCGGGAGGCAGAAGCCTTCATCAATGGTAGTAGCAACGGTGCGTATAACCGCTCCGGCAGATATGGCGAAACACATGTAGTTTGCATAAGCCGGCTCAGGAATTATTATCTCGTCACCAGGATTGAGACAGCTCATGAATGCAAACAGAACAGCCTCGGAACCACCGGAAGTGATGATGATTTCGTCAGGATGAAGCTTGATCTGATACCTTTCATAATATCCTACCAGGGCTTCCCGGAACGAGCGTATTCCTTGCGAAGGGCTGTATTCGAGAGTGGTCCTGTCTATATGTTTGAGTACGTCAAGGGCCTTCTGAGGGGTCGGAAGGTCCGGCTGACCGATATTCAGTCTGAAAATGTGCATTCCCCTGTCCTGAGCTTCCTCTGCCAAAGGTGCAAGCTTTCTGATCGGGGACTCGGGCATCTCAATGCCTCGTTGCGATATCTGGAGTTCTGTTGCCATAAGTATATATTCTTCAAGAGATATTATCCGCGCAAATATAAGGATTTTTTTGACGGGAACATGTTTCTGACTGAATGAGGGCAGATTAACTGAGGATTCTGAAAGCGATGAAAGCCATCACCCAGGCCAGCACAAGCGAATTGACTACCACAAAAGAGGCCCACTTGATACCGACCTCCTTCTTAAGTGTCTGGACGGTCGCCACGCAAGGGAAATAAAGCAGGACGAAAAGCATAAAAGCCCAGCTGGTTGCAGGAGTAAAAATTTTTTCTTCCCTCAACACCGTTGCCAGGTTGGAATCACCCTCCGCATCGTCAGATGCGTGATAGAGGATGCCCATAGTGCTGACTATTGCCTCCTTGGCCGGTAGCCCTGTCAGCAGGCTCACATTCATCTTCCAGTCAAAGCCTAAAGGATCCATTACAGGAGATATCGCCTTACCTACCATGGCGAGGTAGGATTCCTCAGGATTGGCACCGTTTTCCGTCTTGTCGGCAGGGAAATATTCCAAGGCCCATATTATGACAGATGCAGCGAGGATGACAGTGGATATTTTCTTGAGGTAATCAGATACCCTTTCCCAGATATGCATTCCGGTATTTCTCCAGGTTGGCTTTCTGAAAGGCGGAAGCACAGACACATAGTCCTCGTCCTGCATCCTGAACCAACGGGTATGTTTCATAATGAAGGCAAAAAGGATGGACAGAAGTATTCCTATTGTATATAGACCGACCATCACCAGTGCCTTGTAGTTCTCGAAAAAGGCGGATACGAAAAGCAAATAGACCGGAAGACGCGCGCTGCAACTCATAAATGGGATCATCAGCATTGTAAGAGTACGGTCTCTGGTATTTTCAATCTGCTTTGCAGCCATAATCGCCGGGACATTGCACCCGAATCCAATCAGCATAGGGATGAACGAGCGTCCGTGAAGTCCCACAAGGTGCATTATCTTGTCCATCAGGAAGGCCGCCCTGGACATATAGCCGGAGTCTTCCAGCAGGGAAAGGAAGAAAAAGAGGATGATGATATTCGGCAGGAAAGCCAGTACGGCTCCGACTCCCTGGACGATTCCGTCTGTGAGCAGACTTGTGAACCATCCCGGTTCCATTATATTCTTTAACCAATTGCAGAGCAAGTTGATACCTGATTCTATCCATTCCTGGGGATAGGCTCCCAAGGTGAAGGTAAACTGGAAGACAGCCAGCAGGATCAGTATCATCAGAGGAAAACCGAACCATTTGCTTGTCAGGATGGAGTCCAACTTCATTGAGAAAGTGTGGTCGGAACTGTCTCCGCCGTGGGACACCGTCTCCTGAAGGGCTCCTGCCACGAAACCTCGTCTTGCCTTGGCCACAAGGACCTCGGACTGTTCCCCGAACTCAAGTTCCAGTCCATCGTGAGCCTTATGGGCAACGTCAAGTACCTCGGAAGCATTCGGCAGAGATTCAACATAAGGAAGAATGTAGTCCTGATGTTCAAGCAGCCGTACAGCAACATAGCGTTCGGAAAAATGCTGCCATTCATCGTGGCCATTGTGGATGGCAGACGAAATCCTCGTTATGGCTTCTTCAAGGTCCTGGCCGTAAGGCACGCTCACCTTCCTTTCATATGGCTCAGAAAAACTTTCAGCTATCTTGCCTATCAAGGTCATCTCGGCAAGGGTATCATCCTTATCGCAGGTTAAAACCGGCATTCCCAGCATCCTGGACAGCTGTCGGATGTCAAGCGAATGGCCGGTGGAGAGGAATTCATTATAGTTTCTGACAACAAGTATGACCTTGATGTCCATATCGTTGAGCTTGGTCACAGGATAGAGTGTATCCTCCAGACGCATCGCATCCACGATGTGAATGACAATGTCCGTCGGTGTGTCAAGGATGGAAGAAATCTCAGGAAGAACGTTAAAACGGATGGAGAAACCGTTTCCTGAAACCGTTTTGCTGCTGCCAATGTTGTAGTCGCCGGTCACAGCTACTCTGATGCATCGCATTTCACCCTTTGATGCCATCAGAGGGCAGCCGTGGCAATCTCCATTGCAATTGAATGTATTCATACCACTGGG
>CALZOR010000119.1 GCA_945827785.1 uncultured Bacteroidales bacterium
AAAAGTTGACGGGAAGGATGCCATTGATCAGGACCAGGTCAACAAGCTCGTTGACTACGCAATCGGGCACGGCGTAAACTATTTTGACGCAGCACCGATTTATCTTGCTGGAGAATGTGAAAGAGCAACGGGAATAGCCCTTTCAAGGCATCCGAGAGACAGCTATTTCATCGCAACGAAACTCTCGAATTTCAGTGATTCGTCGCGGGAAGTCGCGCTGAAGATGTACCATGACTCTTTGAACAATTTCCAGACCGACCATCTGGACTACTATCTCCTCCACTCCATCGGCGGCGGAGGCATGGCAAAGTTTTATGAAAGATTCGTGGACAATGGGATGATGGATTTCCTGATGAAGGAGAGGAAGGAGGGACGCATCAGAAATCTCGGATTCTCCTTTCACGGAGACAAGGCCTGCTTTGATGCCCTGATGGAACTGCACGGGAAATACCATTGGGACTTCGTACAAATCCAGCTCAACTACATGGACTGGAAACATCCTTCCGGCAGGAACACTGAAGCTGAATACCTCTATAACGAGCTGGATAAGAGAGGAATACCGGCAATCATCATGGAGCCTCTGCTTGGCGGAAGGCTTGCTAACCTGCCCGAATACATCGTTGACAGACTCAAGGAACGCGCCCCGGCCTCCAGCGCTGCCAGCTGGGCATTCCGCTTTGCCGGTTCGTGCAAAGGCGTGCTCACGGTTCTCAGCGGCATGACTTATATGGACCATCTTCAGGACAACCTCAGCACATACTCGCCTCTGAAGGAGCTTTCCGAAACTGAATGGGACTTCCTCCAGGAAATTGCCGGGCTGATGAAGGAATTCCCGTTTGTAAGATGCACCCACTGCGACTACTGCATGCCATGTCCTTACGGAATAGACATTCCGGAGATATTCCAGCATTACAACAAATGCCTCAATGAAGGCTATATAAATGTCCATACAGGCACGGATGAATACAGAAAAGCACGGCGAGCCTATCTTGTAAGCTATGACCGTGCCATACCGAAACTCCGTCAGGCGGACCGATGCATCAGTTGCGGGAAATGCCGTCCGAAATGCCCTCAGGACATCAATATTCCTGGAGAACTCACCCGAATCTGGAGATATGTAGAGAACCTGCGCCGGGAAAAATGATTATTTCCCGGACGGTATCTCCTGTTTGTCTGATTCTTTTGCAAAGAACTTGTACTGGAAAATAAGCAGGTACAAGGCTCCGCATGTAACGCAACTGTCAGCGAAGTTAAACACAGCGCCGAAGAATGTATGCACCTGATCCGACCACGGAAGGGTGTAGTCGAACAGCGGGAAGTAAAGCATGTCCACGACCTGACCGAACATGAAGGCGAAAGGTGCACCCGCAGTAATGGTCTGAGGCCAGATAAGTCCGTAGAAATAGCAATCAATGATATTGCCCATTGCCCCGGCAGTGATGAGAGTGAGGCCCACCAGCACTCCCGAAGGGACATCCTTCCTCTTGCTGAGCTTATTGATCCACCAGCACAGGAATCCGAACAGCACAACCCGGAAAACGGACAGCACAAGCTTGCCCCAGATACCTCCGATGGCCATTCCGAATGCGAAACCCTTGTTCAGCACAAAATGAAGCTTGAACCAGTCACCAATCACGTTGATGGTCTGGCCAAGCTGCATATTATTAATGACCAGGACTTTTGTGACCTGGTCAATTATCACCAGAACAAGACCTAAAAGCAGCAGTCTGGATGCTTTCGACAACTTCATCCTGCTCTATTTATTCTTGTTCATCATTTCCTTAGCCTCAACGGTAAGGGTTGCATGAGGCACAAGGCGCAGACGCTCCTTAGGGATGAGCTTACCGGTCACACGGCACACGCCATATGTCTTGTTCTCAATCCTGACAAGGGCAGCCTCGAGGTTCTGTATGAACTTATACTGCCTCTGGGCAAGCGCTCCTGCCTCCTCCTTGTTGAGAGAAGACGCACCCTCCTCCATTACCTTGAAGGTAGGGGAAGTATCTTCAATATCGTTGCTGGAGTCATGAGTAATCACATCCCTGAGTGTCTTATATTCCTTTTTGGCTTTATCCAACATTTCAAGAATTATCGCCTTAAACTCCTGCAGTTCCTCATCGCTGTAACGGACCTTCTCCTCAGGTACATTACCTTTAATTTCTTCTGCCATAATCTTAAATTTTTAAAGGTTACTAGATAATGTTTTATGCTCTCTCAACTTTTATGTTGATCGAGCCCTCATTCCACTCAACAGCCGGAGCATCAACATTTTCGGATGCAGGAGCAAAATTGACTGAGAGTGCGAGTGTCTGGGAAGCTATGTACTCTGAGAAAGATTTGAGGGAATCCTCAATCTCCTGAGCATCAGCCCCTGAAGCATATATGGTTACATGTATTTTGTCTGTCACATCGAATCCGCTGTCCTTGCGCAGGTTCTGGATTCGGTTGATAAGCTCCCTGGCAACACCTTCCCTGCGAAGCTCATCCGTGATTGTCACGTCAAGGGCAAGGGTCAGTGTTCCTTCTGTTGCCACGAGCCAGCCCGGCATGTCTTCGGAAGTGATTTCATAATCACCCTTGGAAAGGGTAACGTCTCCGCCCGGCAGGTGCATGGTATATGCCTGTGAAGACAACTCAGCAGCCTGAATTGCAGAAATCTCCTCCTGGGAGAGCTGGCCGAATGCTGCAGCAATCTCTTTCATCTGCTTTCCATAAATCTTGCCGAGAGTCTTGAAATTCGGTTTGATTTTCTTTGTAATCAGGCCCGCAGTGTCTGAAATGAATTCTGCCTCCTTGACATTCACCTCGGTGAGTATCAAGGTCTTGACCTTCTCAAGCTGCTCCTTTACCCTGGCATCAATCACAGGTATGATGATTTTCTGCAGAGGTTTGCGGACGTTGATGTTCACTTTGCGACGGAGAGCAAGCACCATTGAAGATGCCCTCTGGGCAAGTTCCATTCTCTGCTCAAGGTCCTTATCAACGACAGAGCCGTCATATTCCGGCATTGCGACATAATGCACTGAATCAGCGCCAGGTACAAGGTCAAGGTAGAGCCTTTCCATAAAGAACGGCGCAATTGGAGCTGCCAGCTTGGCAACAGAGACAAGCACCTGATACAGAGTCTGATAAGCAGATATCTTGTCC
>CALZOR010000120.1 GCA_945827785.1 uncultured Bacteroidales bacterium
GCAGGTGAATGACAAAACTTGATCGAGGACCCATCATAGGTATGTCTGAGAGGGGTGGCTCCGCTTCCTGTCAATCACCTGCGCACTGAAGATGCCTCACAGGTACTTCTGAAGGGGGTCACCCGCGCAGGTGATTGACACGGGAAAAGGTCTGAGGTTGGAGAGCGGAGATTGGAAGGTTTTGAGGGATGTTGGAATGAAAGAGGATGAAGTCAGAAGGGATACCGAGGGATGAAGGGTGACGCCGCCTCGCATTACGCGGCTCGGCGGCTACAACTCCTCCGGCGAGAGCGGCTTCATCCAGGACGCCGACGGTAAGCCGACCGGAGAGCTTGCCCTGACGGACACGGAACGCCACCGTATGACCGTAGGCCTCACCTTCAGCATACGCAACCCGCTGTTTCCCACCCACATACGACTTAATTACGAAAAATACTGGTACCCCCGCGGCGGCGCGAAGGTCAGCGAACAGGACAGCTTGTCTGTGAATTGATGGTGAGGTTCTAAGCCTTGCTGCAGGGGGCCGGTCAATCAGCGCTCTCGTTCTCCTGGAATCCAGTTTATCGGCCAGAACGAATCATACGCAGGCATCTACAAAGACAGCTTCACCCTTGTGAACGACTGGATTCAGTGCAGAGGCGAATTCACCGTCGGCGAAAGCAATTGCCGGAAAGGACATCTCCGAAGACTTCAGCGGACTTGACTGGAAAAAGCAGTACTAATCCGGTCTAAGCTTTAAGAAAAAGGCCCCTGACGCGAATGTCAGGGGCTTTTTTTGGCTTAAAGAGCCGCGGTTGCATCTTATTTTACACCCGTATAGCTTTGATTTTCAATCGTTTATGAGCGAACGTAAGAATAAGAGATTTTTTAGGCTTATTTTGCATCCGGATTTGAGACCCAATAGGCAGAGGGGTGTGAAGATATTGGAGAGAAAGTGCTATATTTACACCATCTAGCAAGCCTCTCCATATGAAGATATCACGCTGCCTTTATAGCTCCCCATTCCAACCGTTCCTGGAATCTGACCCAAAGTCAATTCTGGGAGGGCTTGGCATCAACTACCATGGTGACATCCTAACCACGACCAACGAGGCGTGGGCCGGAGAGATTACTATAATGCAAAATGTTCTGCAGCTTTGGAAAAACGAACCGGGACAAATTATTTTTGAGTACGACATTCCTCGTCTAGGGAAAAGAATTGATGTGGTACTGCTTCTCAGAGGCATCATCTTTTGCCTCGAATTCAAGGTCGGCCAAAAAGATGCGCTGCAAGCAGATGTTGAACAAGTGCTAGATTATGCTCTAGACCTGAAGAATTTCCATTTGCTCAGCCTCAACAGGACAATTGTCCCGATATTGATTCCGACAAATTTTAAAAATAGAACTACTGACTTCCGCCCTTCAGTTTATAACGACTCTATATACAATCCTCTAATTACAGGAGCGGCTGGGCTACAGAAATTGATATCCGACATTCTTGCCCATGCAGGAGCAACAGAGCCTGACGTGACGCTTGGAGCAGACTGGATTATTAGTCCATACTCTCCTACGCCTACTATCATTGAGGCAGCAAGAACTCTTTATGAGAATCACTCTGTTGAAGATATTACTCGCCATGAGGCAGATAAAGTATCAACTGATACTACGATAGCCTATATCCTCGATGTAATAAAGAAGAGCAAAGCGAATGGGCAGAAGAGTATTTGCTTTGTCACAGGTGTTCCTGGTGCCGGAAAGACCCTTGTTGGTCTGACGTAGCAGTAAAACAGTCATATCAAGACGGAGACAAACTCATCGAGGACGATGGCGCGGTATATCTTTCTGGAAATGGTCCGCTTGTAGCTGTTCTCACAGAGGCTCTTGCCATTGATAACCATCAGAAGTGTCGCGCTCGAGGCGAGAAGAAGAAGCTTAGCGATTCGCGTAGAGAGGTTGGTAAGTTCATTCAGATGATACATCGTTATCGCGACAATATGCTCCAAAAGATCAAGAACCCGGTTGAAAACGGAGTCCTCGAAATTGATCCGGAGAAGGCCATAAAGAGGGATAATTCTGGTTATGGCGAAGTGGAGCACGTGGCAATTTTTGATGAAGCCCAGAGGTCCTGGACACACAAGAGGCTAGCAGATTACCTCAAACGAGGCGGAACATATGGCAACAAACTCAAGGTGCCGAACTTTCCTTATTCAGAGGCTGCTTTTCTTATTTGGTCGTTGGATCAACGAGAGGACTGGGCAACGATAATTTGTCTTGTTGGTGGCGGTCAGGAGATTAACACTGGAGAGGCAGGAATATCAGAATGGATTGCCGCACTCAATAACAGGTTCCCACATTGGAAAGTTTATATTTCAAACAAGCTAACAGAACAGGAATACGCTGAAGGTAAAGTCAATGAACTCCTCAAGGATAACAAGAATGTGACCTACTCGGATTCTCTCCATCTTGGAGTAAGTCTGCGCTCATTCAGAGCCGAAAAATTGTCAGCATTTGTACACTCATTGCTTTCATTCAATCCCGATGCAGTAGCTATCTACAGCGAGATAAAGGACCGCTACCCGATAGTCCTCACTCGAGATATGTCTAAGGCACGTGAATGGCTTCGCAAACAGGTTCGTGGTTCTCAACGCACAGGTGTGCTAGTAACGAAAACAGCTGCCCGCTTTAAACCGCTTGCCGTGGATATCCTGGAGCAGGGAGACGAGAATGCTGTACGCTGGTTCCTAGAAGACAAAAACGATATTCGTTCTTCGAATTACCTTGAGGATGCCGCCACAGAGATTCAAGTTCAGGGATTGGAACTTGATTACACTTGCGTATTGTGGGATGCAGATATGCGTTGTGTTGGAGGGTCGTTATTTCATGAGTGGAAGTTCTTCAACTTTAATGGCAGAACCGCATGGCGAGAGGAGACTGGCAATTCAGACAATAGCATTGAGAGACGCAAATATATGCTCAACGCATACCGTGTCCTTCTTACTCGTGCCCGCATGGGTATGGTCATTTGCGTGCCGACTGGTAACGGAAACACGACAGTCGGAGGGTTCCCGGAAGATGCGACACGCCTTCCTGAATTCTACAATGGGACATATGAATATCTCCGGTCTCTTGGTCTTGAGGAACTGTGAGAATCGTCAATGGA
>CALZOR010000121.1 GCA_945827785.1 uncultured Bacteroidales bacterium
CATGTTTTGACTTCGGCAGTCTGAACAAGGCATACAAGGCACCCAATATCATCAGGACTGTCAGCACCGGTTCCACATAGCAGAACAACACCACATTCACATACTCATATGTACGGCCGAACATATCGGCCATGCCATACATTATTCCGCAACAGGCGGCGAAGATTCCATCAATAATACTACAACTCATTCTACACAAAGCTACGAAACAAATTCCTTCTTTCCAATTGGAAACTGGCAATCTACAGATTCAGACTTTTCTTCCTTGTCAGTTTCGTCAGCATTGTTCATCCGGCCAGTTTGAACCTCCGATATACATCTGGATACAATGTCCGTCGATATAAGCAGGTCAGCTTTTGCCGCGGCCAAAGCCGCCTTATTAACAACAAATGCTATATCAGAGGCAGTGAATCCATCCGTGGACATCGCAAGCGATTCGAAGTCAATGTCAGACTCCATAGGACGGTTCTGCAAGCATACTCTGAACAATTCTACCCTTTGAATCCGGTCAGGCTTTGGAATCTCAACGTGATAATCCAGACGACCGGTTCTGAGCACTGCCGGATCAATAAGGTCCTTGTTATTTGTCGTGCCAATGATGAAGATTCCCTTCTCACCGCAGTTATTCATCTGTGCTAGGAATTCATTCACCTCAGTATTCTGATACTCAAGTCCGGGGGTCGAAGTCCTGCGGGGAACCATAGCATCAATCTCATCGAAGCAGATGATGCAGGGAGCCTCGCGCTGAGCTTCCTCAAACAACTCAGCGACCTTTTTCTGGGTCTCGTGAATAATCATTCCCCCTATATCGGAAGGTACTATCAACTTGAAAGAGAAGCCTGTCTCTTCTGCAAATTTCTGCGCAAAGAATGTCTTTCCACAACCTGCAGGGCCATATAGGAGCATCCCGCTCGGAGGTGTGATCCTGTACTTCGCCGCCTTTGCCTTGTTCTTTAGAGGCCAGATTACTTCATCCGAAAGTCTATGTTTGAGTTCATCAAATCCGGCTACATCTGCAAATCCCCCTTTAACCTTTGCAATCGGTTGCAAAATTGGCATATCTTGTGATTCGTCTTCCGGTCCTTTGACCATCTCCATGAATTTGATCCTTTTGTCTTCGCTATACCTGTCCTTACTGGGCATTCGCTCACAATTTGTCCTCTTGACATAGCTTTCCCACATAGTAAGAACAACTCGGGAAAGCAAGTCAAATGACTTGAGCATCGCATCATTGAATTCAAATTGAGTTTGAGCAGCGAACTTGCAGAATAGACGGAGTCTATTGTTTTTATTGCTCCACATGCCATCGATCTCACCGAATGTCATGCCGACAGCATCATCAATCACTCCTTGATGCCAGACGTTTTCTACTACCCCTGCCATAAGAACAACCTCAAATTGATACACAAGCGTATATTCCGCATCTACAATCCCTATGAGATTCCATCCCCTGCTGAATGCTCCAGCTGCGGGCAAAGCCGCTATGCCCATTGTATTTCCGTATGGAGTTATGCTCAATGGCTTACCCTCGGTAAATGCTTGCAAAATCTGCCTGTTCATAATTCAATCACTTTACTGATTCTGCATATATATGTCTATATCATCCATAAGGTAACCTGAATCTTTTCAAAACATCTCCCTTCTTCAGACAATTGAAGCTTATTTCTCAAATACTGTTATAATGATTGGATGGTATCTTATTTTCGTCAATTTTCCGTTTCACGAAATATTGACGAAAACCTTATAATACCAATCAATACTATCCGATAAATTGACTATATTTGTCCAAACGTCAGCTGTCAGATTGATGGGAATCAATGCATCCTTTTCAGGGTATTTCAGTTAACTTGTTGTAAGGCGACAGATGAGGCATCTCCACGATGGAGGTGATGGCAGAAAAGGCCGAAAAGAGGCGAAAATGTACCCATTTTGCTAATCTCCGAGGCTTAATGCCATATTCTTATCAACTGATTATCAGGCAGTTACGTAGATTTTCAAGTTTTTAGCGCAAGAAATATAAGTTATTGATAATCAATGCGTTAAAATTCCTGCGTGGGAAAGTGATACGGAAATAGTGTTCTACCGGAGACCTGCCCAGGACACTATCGATGAAACACAAGCGAAAAAAGCGCTGATTCTAAGATAAAATTTTTGCAAGAATCAAAAAAGTTGTATCTTTGCAACACTAGAACTCGCCGAGCCTCTTAACAATGCTTAAATAGGCGGGTCTTTTTTTTATTCTATATGGTACCTTATAGCAAACCAGCCAAGCCTCCTGCAGACTTGGTTCAACAACTAAAACAGAGAGGACTCGCCATCGCAGACGAAGCTCGCGCAGAGCGTTACATTGACAACATCGGCTACTATCGTCTGAGTGCATACATGTATCCTTTTCTTGCCGAACCGAAGACCGCCCACCAATATAAACCGGGAATCACCTTTGACCGCGTACTTAGGCTTTATCGCTTCGACAAAAAACTGAGGGTGTTGCTATTCAACGAGATTGAGAAGATAGAGGTAGCATTTCGTGCCGCTGTTGTGAATACTATCACGGACAGGACCGGGGACATATTCTGGATGACCAACCCTTCCTACGTTAATGCGGGCACATTAGCCCTTATCCAACGTGAATATGCCCACTCCACCGAGGACTTCATCTTACATTTTAAAAACGCGTACTCAAATCCTTACCCGCCGGCATGGATACTGTCCGAAATTCTTCCCTTCGGAAACATCACGTGGATATTCAGAAATCTATCCCCGGCCCACAAGAAGGCGGTGTCCAAGAAGTTCTTCCTTCACGCACCAGTGCTTGAATCCTGGATGAATGTTGTCACTCTGACCAGGAACTCCTGCTGCCACCACGCACGCGTCTGGAATAAAGTCAACTCCATTATTCCAAACAATATGGCCGGAATGACCCGCCCCTGGATAGATCCGGCCACAGACAAGCGAAGGACATACTACAACATCTGCATCAGGAAGCAACGCAGGCATAGCAAGAGCCAGACAAGGAAGATGACTCGCAGGCTGCTTGAGCTATTGGGCAAGATATTGAAAGAGATCCGCAAGACGGAACGTGCCTATGAGAACG
>CALZOR010000122.1 GCA_945827785.1 uncultured Bacteroidales bacterium
GGGAGGCGCTCATAGAGGGACTGCCAGTTGCCAAGGTCGCTCCAGCCAAAGTCTGCCGGATGGGTATAGACCAGGCCTTCGGCTGAGGCTGGCTCCATCACGGCGTAGTCTATCGAAATCTTTTCGCAGGTCGGGAATATTTCATCAACCTTGTCCTCGGCAATCATCATGTCCATGTACGCGGCAAGGTTCGGTTTGTATTTGCGTATGCAAGCAGTGATTGTCCGGACATTCCAGACGAAGATGCCGGCGTTCCAGAGGTAGCCTCCGGCTGCAAGATAGGCCTTGGCGGTTTCAAGGTCCGGTTTCTCCTTGAAGGCCACAACCTTATGGATTTCTCCTTCCACCTGCTCTGCAGACTGTACATAGCCATAGCCGGTTTCAGGACGATGAGGGGTGATACCGATTGTGACGATTCTCTGCTGCTCTGATGAAACGAACTCCAGGGCATTCCCGATGACTCTTCTAAACTCGCACGGGTTCATCACGACGGCATCTGACGGGGTCACGACGATGTTTGCCTCGGAGTCTTCCTGGCGGATTCTCCAGCATGCCCAGGCGATGCATGGGGCAGTGTTTCTGGCTGCAGGCTCTGCGAGAATGTGTTCCGCCGGGATTGACGGAAGCTGCTCCTTTACGGTCTGCACATAGGCGGCATTGGTCACAACCCAGAAATTGGAATCAGGGCATATTCCCTGAAAACGGTCAACTGTCATTTGGATGAGCGTTCTTCCGCAACCAAGGATGTCGATGAACTGCTTGGGGTGCTCGGGGGTGCTGAGAGGCCAGAAGCGGGAACCTATTCCCCCGGCCATGATGACGACATGGTTCATTATGCAACTATTTCTTGTCAAACATTTCAAATTCCGAGTTCTTGGAAATGAACTCCGGAACGGTCCTCTTCATAAGTTGTACGGTCTGAGGGATATCCACTGCGCGAGAAAGCCCCTCAAGCTGAGCGACGACATCATTAGCGTTGTTATAGTCATACTCACGAACTTTGGCTATGCGGATGCGGTCGTGGTTGGTCGGGAGGGTGTTCTCCTTGTTGCTGAGGACCTCCTCATAGAGTTTCTCGCCCGGACGCAGACCTGTGTAGGTGATATTGATGTCCTTGTCAGGGATGAAACCTGCAAGCTCGATCATCCTCCTTGCAAGGCTTGCAATCTTGACACTTTCGCCCATGTCAAAGACGAAGATCTGATTGCCTGTGGACATCGTTGCTGCTTCCATCACAAGGCGGCAGGCTTCAGGAATAGTCATGAAGAAACGGGTTATGTCAGGATGTGTGACCGTCACAGGGCCGCCTTTTGCAATCTGCTCGCGGAAGCGAGGGATGACAGAGCCGTTGGAGCCGAGGACATTGCCGAAACGGGTGGTGACGAACCTGGTCTTGCCCTCTTGTTCCCCTTTCTCGATTGCAAGGCCGAGGGACTGGACATAGATTTCCGCAAGGCGCTTGGTACAACCCATGATATTGGTCGGGTTGACTGCCTTGTCAGTGGAAATCATGACCATCTTCTCAACATCATACTCTATGCATTTGTCAGCAACGTTCCTGCTGCCAGCGACATTCACCAGGACTGCTTCACATGGGTTCTCTTCCATCAGAGGGACGTGTTTGTAGGCTGCTGCATGAAAGACAACCTGCGGATGGAATCTGCTGAAGACATAGTCCAGTCTTGCCGGGATCCTCACGTCACCGATTATTGGATGGAACTTCAGCTCTGGGTAGGTTTCTTCGAGTTCAAGGCGGAGATTGTGCATCGGAGTTTCTGCATTGTCAAAAAGGACGAGCTCCCCGACTCCGAAGGATGCAAGCTGGCGACATAGTTCCGAGCCTATGGAACCTGCTGCACCTGTTACCATTATGGTTTTGCCTTGGAAATTCGCCGTGATCTCCTCCATCGAGATCTTAATCTCCGGACGTCCGAGCAGGTCCTCAATCTTAATCTCTCGTACTGACGGTACTCCGACTTTTCCATCTACGACTTCCTCAACGGAAGGAGAATACAAGGTTTTGATTTTTAGTTTATTGCAATATCTTATAAGACGGCCCTCCTCTTCACGGGCATCACTTCTGTGGGCAAAGATTACAGATCCGATTCCAAGTTGACTTGCAATTCTTCTGAAATCTGCCTCGTCTTCAAAGGTATAGACATTCTTGTCATGAATCATGTGGCTGCTCTTGGACTCCCCGTACACAATGAAACCAAGGACATTGAATTTTGCGCTCAATTCCATCGTACGAACAAACGAAATGGCTTTGTTGTCCGTACCATATATCAGGACTGAATCTCTGTTGCGGGTTACCTGAAGATGGATGCGCACTACATCGTAAGCAAACACCATAGCCACTCTCATCATGACAAGAAGCAGAATGGTAATCATTCCGTCTGCAAACAGAAGTCCCCACAAGAGGACATCGCCAATCTTCACAAAAGAAGCAGCGAGCATAATGACTCCAACGATGACTTCCTTAAGAAAGACAGCTATGCACAGACGACCTATTTCACGCAGATTTGAGTGCCTGATTACGGAACGATAGGTTTTCATTATGTAGAAAGCCACGCCTATACCTATCACTCCAGATATAATCCAGGTAAGGGCGAATGCAAGTCCTCTCGCCGCCATTGCTGGGAACATCACCCGAAAAGCAAGCATAGCGAAAAGCGATGACAGAGCTGACACAACCATGTCCAGTGCAAAGATCACATAGACATTCAGATACTTGTCAAAGTATAGTTTTTCCAAAAGTTTATTCATGGCAAAAATTTTTATTAACACACAATTATCTTCTTTCCTTTACATCTGCGCCTTTAATCTGGCGAAATAGTCCTTGCCGAAGAGCTCCCATGCAGCGGCTCCTGCACCGAAGAGGAACACCCATATCAGCAGGATCTTAGCTTTTGAAGGGCCGGCCTTGCGGTCTGGGATTGAGACCGGCTCGAGAGTTGCAAACACAGGTTTTGCTTCCTGCTCCTTGATACGGGCAGCCTCAAGCTGGGTTGCCACCTGCGAGAA
>CALZOR010000123.1 GCA_945827785.1 uncultured Bacteroidales bacterium
CGAGGCCATATTCAGGGAATGGGATGTGCATGAAGGCGAGGGATGGGACCGGCGTTCCTCCGTTACGACGGGTATAGCATTCGCTTTTATGCTTATAGTCAACCACTTGCTCAGGATAGAAAGTTTCATAGTACTTTTTGTCCCAAAGGTAAGTGTGCGAATCAAAACAATATAGAAGCGCCTTCATTTTTCCGTCTTTTGATGAGAAAATCGGCAGTTCATAATCAGGTGAAGGATTGTCACCGCGATCAGGAAGGAGATTGTATGGTATGCTCCTGGTAATGTCGTAAAGTTCCGTATTGCTCAGAAGATGTTCCCTGTCATGGTTGCCGAATGTTATAGCAAACGGAATCTTATGGCTGGATATGGCTCCGAGCAATGTCCTGTATGCCTGGTCCGCAGGTCTTCCGTAAAGGATATCTCCAGTCACTATCACCAAGTCAGGCTTTTCATTGTTCAGTACTTCATTGATTCTTTCAAGAGCGATGTCGCTGCGGCTGTCGTTCGGAATAAAATGAGTATCAGTGAATTGAACTATTTTGAATGTGCCGTCCGGACGGAAGGTCAGCTTTTGTGCCTTCTTTTCGAACCGGGCAGCAAAGCCGCCTCCGGAAGCAAGGTGGACAGCAATCTTATCCTTGGCGCAAACCTCCTTGCGTATGATTTTGAAATCACTGGCCTTTCTCTCTGCATTCAGTCCATCCCTGACAAGGACCATGTCATATTCGCCCTCGGCAAGGAAGGAAAGGTCCACTTCCATGTCTCTGCCTGTCCAGTCTGTCAGGCCTCCTACGAACCAGTCATTGCCTTTTCTTCTTGCTGTGAGGATATATTGTCCTGCCTGCCCCTGAAGTACTCTGGTTTCATCCCAGACGGTAGGGATGGAAGCTATGAAGTCGCAGCATTCGGGTTCTTCAAGATAGTTGCTTGGAGAATCGCAGAGCATGTTCAATGGAGAGTCGAGGACCATGTACAATGCCAGTTGGTGGCATCTTGTTCCCTGGCTCATAGGCTCGGAATTTATCGGCCGGAAATTGCTTCGGTTGGCATTCCTCATCGCTCCCTGGGTGTAGTCCATCGGGCCTGCAACCTGACGGATGAAAGGAATTGTGACATCGTAGTGTACCTGGTCCACATCAGCTGGTGTCCATTTAACGGTCTCGAGGCCATGTACCCCTTCGGTATTCAATACGTTAGGCCATGTTCTTGTGATGCCGGCTGGTTTGTGAGAGCCATGCAGGTCAAGGACAAGATGGTATTTCGCAGCAATCTCGGCAGCTCTGTAGTTGAATGCGGTCATATACTGGTCATCGCGGTCCATGAAGTCAACCTTGAAGCCTTTTACACCCATCTGGGAATAATGGCGGCAAACTCCTTCTATGTCGTTGTTGAATGCACGGAATCCGGCCCAGAGGATTATGCCCACACCCTTATCCTGAGCATAGGATATGATTTCCTCCAGATTGATCTCGGGATTAATAATCATCAGGTCTTCACCTTTTCCTGCTGCCCATCCATCATCAAGGATAACATATTCGATTCCTTTTGATGCTGCAAAATCAATATAATATTTATATGTCTGAGTATTGATTCCTGCCTCGAAGTCAACTCCGCGGATATTCCAGTCATTCCACCAGTCCCATGCCACTTTTCCCGGACGTATCCATGAAGCATCCTCTATTCTGGAAGGTTCGGCCAAAAGCCATGTCATGTCAGACTGTGCAATCTGGACATCAGTTCCCACAACGAACATTCTCCATGGGAATGCCCTTGGAGAATCAACCTTGGCTATGTAGCTTTCACGTTCAGGGACAATGAGTTGGATATTGTTATAGCCTCCGGCTACCTGTTTCTTCGGATATGGGGCAAATACGCCTTTCAAAGAGGCTGATCCATCCTGACTGCAGAGATACATTCCTGGATATGCTTCAAGATTGACCTCGCTGATACAGATTTTCATTCCATCTGCAGCATCCACCAAAATAGGAAGGAAGGACAGTTGCTGTGGATTCATTCCGCAAACCGTAGTTTCTGTGTAGATATTCTCGAATGAGTTCTGGAACTGCCGGTCAAAACTTTTGCCTTCGCTGCCCTTGACATAAGGTGTGAAGACTTTCTGGTCTGCCGGGAAATTGATTTCAGCCTGTTCTGAGGCGATTTCGTACCCTTTGCTTGCTTCGCTTGCAAATCTATAGGCAACTCCATCATTGAATACTCTGAATTCGAGGCTCCATCCGCCTTTGAATTTCAAAACCATGGAATTATGGCTGTCCTTGACTGAGGAACTTCTGTAAAGAATTGCAGGAAGCGTCTCATTGACATTGTATTTTAACGCCTTGGATACTTTTGCCTTTCCTCCCCAGACAGTCCCGTCTGTCAATGTCATGGATATGGCAGATGGGGTTATAATCTGGCGTCCGTCTGCTGTCAATGACCATTCTACCTGTTCGTCAATGGAAACCGTTACGGCCAGCCTGCCGTCAGGTGAATTGACATTGTAGTCTTTGGCTGAAACAGCCGATGCAAGTGTAACGGCTGCAATCATTGTTAGAAATCTTTTTACCATTTTCAGAATCGTTAGTGTTATCGAATTATCCTCACAAATTTAACACTTTTCCAATACGATGGTTATAAAAATCTATTCAAACCTCCCCAAAAACTCTCATCAAAAAGTGCCAAATGCAACGATTTCATAAAAAATCGAGAAAAATCACAAAAAAAATTTGGAACTAACGAAAAAATACCTACCTTTGCAATCCCAAACAAAAAGGGGAAGACAAAAGTTCTTTGAAGGGAGCATAGCTCAGTTGGTTCAGAGCGTCTGCCTTACAAGCAGAGGGTCGGGGG
>CALZOR010000124.1 GCA_945827785.1 uncultured Bacteroidales bacterium
CGCAAGCGGCACAACCTTCAGGACCATAATAAGTTATCACTTGCGAAACTTGAGTGTTATAAAAGAATCGAGCCTGTAGTCTTTTCCTTTTCAAGGAGTTCCTTGGTGCAGACTGGATTGGCATAGATATCAAGGAAAATGCGGCGCAGGTCTTCGCGATTGATTTCCGGTTCAACTGTGTTAAGCTGCTTCTGCATGTAAGTCACGAAATTCTCAACGTCTTCCAGATTGTACATCTCTGAGTATCTGAAGGATTTGTTGAGCAGGTCGTAAGCGATATAGTTGTTTTTCCAAAGATGATAGCCTTCGATTACCCTCACGTCAACTGCATGACGGATAAGCTGATAGCGGTCATTCTTGTCGCACTTGGCAGCTGCAGCAATCTCTTCTGAGGTCAGAGGTTTTCCGATGTTCAGGTGTATATTGCCCTTCTGCTGCTTGATTCCGGTAAGAATGCTGTTCAGATCTTCATTCTTTGCCTTCACATATTTATGCTTGCGGGAAATTACAAGTTCCCTTGCCTTAAGGATGTCGCAAGGCTCATACTCGTAGGAAATGCTCATCGGGATGATGTTCAGTTCCTCGAAATTGTGCTGGAAATCTGAACTGCCGCTCATGTCGAGCATCTTGAGCAGGCCCTGCTCCGTAATGTCATATCCGTTCTTCGTGCGGCCCTGTCTCTGGGCAAGCCAGATGGAACTTCTCTGCTCTGTGATGTTAAGTCGGATATATTTGGAAAGAAGTTGTGAAGAAAGGTAGAGTTCCCTTGCAGAAATGCCTCTCATGACCTTTATCATGCGGTTAGACCTGATCATATACTCGATAGTCTTGCTGGTGATAAGATTGTCACCTACAGCAATTTCCGTCATTGGAATACCGTTGCGCCACAGGACTAGCTGTGTGATTGCCGGGTCAAGGATGATGTCCCTGTGATTGGACAGGGCGAGGAATTTCTTTGAAGGGTCAATATTTGAAATGCCGTCATAGGAAAAGTTCCTGGCAGTATGCGCAAGCACCCACTCAACAACTTTGGACATGACAAGCACCTGATATTCATCAATTGTTCTGATACTCTTAAGGATGTTTTTCAGGAAGTCTTCAGGTTGGTCTGGAAAGAAATACTTCGACACCTCAGTAACGACAGGATAATCGGCCAATATGCTCAATGCCTTGGACGCTTCCTCGTCTGTATAAGGGCTGATGCTCTCAAATTCAGATAAATCTAACATATTAAGTTCTGGTTTAGTATTTTAATACGCAAATATAGGAAAAGGCAAGGAAAATCCAAAATCAACCATGCCCTGCTTGCCCGCTGTCATCTCCTGCAGAGGAGGGAGCTGTCTCCATAGCTGAGGAAACGGAAGTCATTGCCGAGAGCAAAATTGTATATCTTCTGCCAATCACCACCCACAAATGCGGAAATCAGGAGCAGAAGAGTGCTCTGAGGCTGATGGAAATTCGTTACCAGCATGTCCACAACCCTGAACTTGAATCCCGGTACGATAATGATTCGGGTTCCGACCTTTAGCTGGGTCAGATTGTTGTCTCTCAGATACTTAGCAATGGCTTCAAGAGCCTGTGATGTCGTATATCCATATTCTCTCTGATATGGTTCCCACTGGTCCACATCAGACGGAAAGCCCTGCTCGATGCATTTCACACCTATATAATAAAGGGATTCAAGAGTGCGGACGGAAGTAGTGCCGACAGCAGTCACGGTCCTGCCTCCCCTGGCAAGTTTCTCAATGAGAGACAATTCCACGACAAAAGGTTCCCTGTGCATGGTATGCTGCGAAACAAGGGAACTCTTGACAGGCAAGAAGGTTCCGGCCCCGACATGAAGGCATACCGTCTGTTCGTCAATACCCTTCTCCCTTATCCTCTCCAGGACATTTTCCGTAAAATGAAGTCCTGCCGTCGGTGCTGCCACAGACCCCCTGTATCTGGCATAGAGAGTCTGATATCTTTCATTGTCAATGGATTCCGTACCTCGGTTGAGATATGGTGGAATTGGAACGGATCCGCATATTTCAAGGACTCTTGAGAATGGATTCCCATCCTCCCAGGTAAATTCCACAATAGCCGTCTGGCCGTCCCTCTCAATCAGGGAAGCCTTCAAATCCATCTGAATTATCTGCGGATTATTCTCAGGATTATATAATGAGAGGATGTCTCCCTTCCAACGCTTGACATTTCCTACAATACATTTCCACCGGCATGAACCAACGGTGTCAAACATTGTTACATATTCCTTCGGCTGTACAGGTTCAAGGCAGAAAATTTCGATATGAGCACCGGTAGGGCGCACAAACTGCAATCTGGCAGGAACAACCTTGGTATCATTGAATACCATAAGTGAATCAGATGGAAGATATTCCGGAATATCTGAAAACACTGTCTCTGAAACAGAGGAATCTTTATATACAAGTAATTTTGATGAAGATCTGTCCGGAAGCGGATATTTGGCAATCCTTTCATCTGGAAGGTTGTAGTTATAATCTTCAATTCTTATTTCAGGTATCATTTGGGTCAATTGATTAAAGCGTGTGAGAATCGCGTATTTGCGCAGATTCGTGTAACTGGCTGCAAAAATAGCAAAAAATTAGGTTTTAATGAACAGTCCGGATTTTCATCTGTTTGTTACAAATGTAAATTCACTAAATCGTACACTATTATTCACAATTGTAATTTTGGACAATTTTCAAGGCGGAGGTATTTAACAGAATTGTATGATTAATTTTTCTATCATCGATAAAACCAATGGCAAAATATTTATCGAGCTATCCAATTAGAAATCTGTATTTTACATTATTTATAT
>CALZOR010000125.1 GCA_945827785.1 uncultured Bacteroidales bacterium
ATGAAACTCGAGGCTGCAAAAAGGTGCGGATACGACAAGGCCATCACCTTTGAATTCCCTCATTTCATGAGTCCTCAGTCGGTTTATGGAGCTGCCGGAAACCTTTACAACAGATATAAGGAATATTTCAACATAAAATGAAACAAAACAAGAACATAGGCCATGTGATCTTCATGGCTGTCGTGGCAGCGATTGGAGGCATACTCTTCGGATACGACACTGCTGTCATTTCAGGTACGACCGAGATTGTCAGGAACCAGTTCAGCCTGACGGCATCAGGTGAAGGATGGTATGTGGGCTGCGCCCTTGTCGGCTCCATTGTCGGAGTACTTCTGGCAGGCTCGCTCAGCGACTACCTTGGCAGGAAATACACGATGCTCATTTCCGCAGCCCTGTTCAGCATCAGCGCAATAGGCTGCGCTGTCTGCGGAAGCTTTAATGCCCTGACGGCATACAGGATAATAGGAGGTGTCGGAATCGGAATCGTTTCGATAGTTTCACCTATATATATATCAGAGGTCTCACCTGCAAAGATACGAGGAACCCTTGTTTCCCTCTACCAGCTGGCCGTGACCGCAGGATTCCTGCTGGCCTACCTTGCCAACTGGATCATCGATGCCGGGATTGATGCCGGAGCCTCAGCGGATGCCGGTCTTTGGGAGAGGATGTTCAATTCAGAAGCCTGGAGAGGGATGCTCGGAAGCGAGACCATCCCCGCCCTGCTCTTCTTCTTTGTGATATTCTTCATTCCGGAAAGTCCTAAATGGCTGATTGTCAAAGGAAAACTCAAGGAAGCACATGCAGTTCTCAGACAAATTCTTCCTTCAGAGGATGAGATCGGAAAAGAAATTGAGGCCACCCGGTCATCCCTTGGACAGGACAAGGGAAGCTGGGCCGACCTGCTCAAGCCGGGTATCATCGTAGCCGTTCTTGCAGGATGTGCAATTGCAATCCTCGGACAGTTCATGGGAGTCAATGCAGTGCTGTACTACGGGCCTAAGATTTTCAGCGATGCCGGATTCGACAACCCGATGTTCTCGACCGTACTCGTCGGTGTTGTAAACTTCGTCACCACGATACTGGCCGTATTCATCATAGACCGCGTCGGACGCAAGCAGCTCATATACTGGGGTGTGAGCGGAATGATCATCTGCCTTGTCGCAATAGGTATCTATTTTTCAGCGGGGAACGCCCTGGGGCTTGGAAACGGCTTCATGCTCACATTCTTCCTTGCTTATGTTTTCTGCTGTGCAATATCCATTTCTGCAATAGTTTTTGTACTTTTGTCGGAAATGTACCCGAACAGCGTAAGAGGCCGTGCGATGTCGATTGCCGGATTCATGCTCTGGATCGGGACCTACCTCATCGGTCAGCTCACGCCTGTCCTCCTTGAATGGAGCCAGGCTGGCACGTTCTTCATTTTTGCTGTAATGTGTCTTCCATACATGCTGATCATGTGGAAAGTAATTCCGGAAACCACAGGAAAGACCCTTGAAGAAATAGAGAACTACTGGACTAAGAAATAACTCAACCATGCCCAACAATTTCATTCAAAACTCAGACGGAAAGAACTCAGTCCTCAGACAGGCGATAATTGCAAAATTCGTAAAGGAGGGCAGCGATTCGATTGCAGACATAAGCAGGGAAATCGGTGTCAGCATCCCGACGGTCACCAAACTTGTAGGAGAACTGATTGACGAAGGTATCATCGAGGAAATCGGGAAACTCGGCACAAGCGGAGGCCGCAGGCCAAGCATATATGGGCTGAACCCGAGAGCAGGCTATTTCGTCGGTGTGGAGGTCAGGGCTCACCACATCAGCATGGCCATCACGGATTTCAAAGGAGAAATATGTGATTATCAAGAAGATATTCCTTTCGCCGTCGAAAAAACAGAATCATCTTTCAAGGCTTTGTGCGACTTTCTGAAAGACAATATCGGGAAAGCCGGATTCGACAGGAGCAAGATTCTTGCCTACGGTTTCAATTTCTCTGGACGTGTGAACAGCGAGACAGGCTACTGCTTCAGCTATTTCATTTCCGAAGGAAGAGCCGTCTGCGACATTCTCAGAGATGAACTTGACGCCGAGGTCTATGTGGAAAATGACTCAAGGGCAATGACTTACGGAGAATATATCTGCGGAGCAGGCAACAATGAAAAAAATGTACTCTTCCTGAATGTGACCTGGGGCCTCGGCATGGGAATGATCATTGATGGAAAACTGTCCTACGGCAAATCAGGATTCTCAGGAGAAATCGGTCATTTCCCCCTGCTGAACAATGACCAGATCTGCCAGTGCGGCAAAATCGGCTGCCTTGAAACCGGTGCATCAGGATCTGCAGCTCACAGGATATTGATGGAAAAGCTAGCCGAAGGCAGGGCATCCATCCTGAGCGAGACGCTGGAGAAAAACGGAGTGATTTCACTCGAGGACATAATTTGCGCAGTAAAGGAAGAGGACGTGCTCACAATCGAGGTGATTGAGGAAATCGGGCGTACACTTGGAAGGGCTCTTGCAGGGCTTATCAACCTCTTCAATCCTGAGCTCGTCATCATAGGCGGAAAACTCTCTGCCACAAAGGATTACCTCCTGCTCCCGATCAAGAGCGCCGTCCAGAAGCACTCGCTCAATCTGGTCAACAAAGACACGAGTATAAAGTTCTCCAAACTTGGAAAGAAATGCGGTCCGATTGGCTCGTGCATGCTTTCGCGCAGCAAGCTCTTCGGTCTTCTTTAGGCTAAGGA
>CALZOR010000126.1 GCA_945827785.1 uncultured Bacteroidales bacterium
GTTGCATGTGCAAGCGAGCCATCATTCGAACAAACAGAGGAAGTGGGACCATTTACGGTCTCACTTCTAGAAAAGAATGTTTGGCATATCGAAGACTGTACTTCATCCCATCCTCATGGACTTTCAGTCAAGGAAGACGGATCATACAGTTTCTATTCAAGCTCTGACATGTACATTGTCAGAGGAAAGAAAAAAGCCATTCTTATAGACTTGTCCAACAATGTCAAATGGGCAGAAGGGGCAGATGAGGCCCTCAGAACTATCTTCTACTCACGTGCAGGCAAAAGAGACAAGGTCATTACCGTAACCCACAACCATGGAGACCACACAGGAATGAGCTACGCATTCGTCAATGAACCGGATGTCACATTCATGTTGCCTGAGAATGATTTCCAGAAAGATACAATTTTCCCACAGGACAGGATTCTGCTCAAGGACCGCGACTGCATAGACCTCGGTGGAGAAACCCTGGAATGTGTACAATGTGAAGGTCATACTCCTGGTTCTATGGTTTTCTTCCTCAAAGGACACAACTGTGCCTTCTCGGGAGATGCTTTCGGCTCCGGAACAGGTGTATGGATCTTCGATGCCAAAGGATTTGACAACTACAGGGCTTCGATTTCACGCCTTGTCGAATATCTCGACTCACCTGAGGCAGGAATAGACCCTGCTATATTCAAGTTCCACGGCGGACATACCTACCAGAACTCGGGCTTTAACCTTGGAGTCCAGACCATTCGCGATGCCCAGGTGCTCAATGAGCAGATATGTAAAGGCACTGCCAAGAGCGAATCGACCAAGGTCGGTTTCTCTTCAATGGATATTACATTCAAATATGGTGAGGCCATGCTCGTGTGGAATAAGGCAGCAAGCGAGCAGTATGTCGCTTCATTAGCGCGATAATCCTAGTTCGCTGATGATTCTGTCCATACCGGCATATTTGTCCAATGCCCAGATAATGAAGCGGATATCAACGCATACGCAGCGGTTGTATTCTGGAATATAGGCTGCATCGGAGGCAAGGGATTCCTTGTTTCCGTCGAATGCCAGGCCTATCAGACGCCCGCGTGAGTCAAGGACCGGACTGCCGGAATTACCTCCGGTTATGTCATTGTCAGTAAGGAAATCGACCGTAAGGCCGGTTTCCTTTTCATATAATCCTATCAGCCTGTCGTTGAGGGAGAACTCGTATGAAGACGGGTCATATTTTTCCAGAATTCCGGCTGTGGTGGTCTTCCAGTCGCAAATTACACCGTCACGAGGCTCCAGCATGCAAACCTGTCCATAACTGATTCTCATGGTCGAGTTGGCATCCGGATATTGGACTATGCCCATGTCAAGCCTTTCCCTGTATAACTCCCGGGTGTAATCCTTTCTTATGTTAAAGATATCATATTCACCCTCTTTCTCCTGCTCTACTGCGTTGAAATCGTTAATCTTGACACTCATGATGAACTCGGCAAGAGGGTCATGGAGAATCTCCTCCCTTGTGACCTCACCGGATTTCAGCCTTTCAATCCCTTCTTCAGACGTAAAGATGCTCCGGCGCCAAAGAGCGTCAGTGATTGCCTGATAATCAGTCCCATATTTTTCAAGTAGCGCTTTCTGAGATTCCGAGAAATAGGAACTGTCAACATTCTTCAGGTACTCTCCGATTGAATATGACATCAAATCCTTCTCAACCCTCAGGTCTATCTCGTCGTAATCATTCAAAATATGGTCAGGCAGGCCCTTCTGCTGGTGTGAGTTCCAGGCCTTGCGCAGTATAAGGCCGATTCTTGTGCCTCTGATGAAAGTCTCACGGAAATAACATTTGCTGAATTCGACATCCTCAACATCAGCATATTTCTGTCTCATGAGTTCAGCATACTCCTGAATCTTTCCTCCGAAATCCGCCTCCATTTCCCGTTTTGCAGACGCCACATTGAAACGTTTGAAACACAGGGCTTCTCCGCATCCAAGTTCCTGCATATTGCTCAATGAGAAATAATAATCAGAGTATTTAAGACGGATCGAAGCATCCTTGTTCATCCATGAATTGATGATTTCCATCTGTTTTCCCCTCAGGGTGGTCGTTATCGGCAGAGTCACTTTCTCCTTGAATCCTACCTCGGCACTTGAGGAATATCTGTTGGTTTTGCCGGGATATCCTATGACCATGGTATAATCACCCATTTTATATCCGTCAATCGAGATATCGAGCTTTTTTCCGGGTCTCAGAGGGGTGCCATCTTCTGAATAGACACGGTAGAGGGCAAAATCACACTTATGCTGGGGCCACTCCCAGTTGTCTATGTCACCGCCGAAGGCTGCCATCGACACAGGAGGAGCAGCTACAAGCCTGATGTCCCGATAGACCTCATACAAGGCCATATAGTACTTGGAACCGCTCCAATATGACGACAGAATGGCTTCAAGACCGCTTTCTTTGGACCATTTCTTTTCAAGTATGGACCCGATGCGCCTCATTCCGGTGACATGTCCCTTCTCTTTCTCCGAGCATACGAGCCTGGCTACTTCATCACTAACATCCACGACCCTTTTCAGCAGATAGATGCTCTTGCCGGGGATGCGGACCTCCTCTTGCGAGGTCATAGCCCAGAAACCTTCTTCCAGGTAGTTGTGCTCCGGGGTGCTGAGGGCATGGACATCGCTGTAGGCGCAATGGT
>CALZOR010000127.1 GCA_945827785.1 uncultured Bacteroidales bacterium
AACAAGAACTTATCCAATGCACTATGCACTGAATAATCTTTTCCGGACTTTACCTCGATTGGAATATTTGTCAGATTGTCGGCATCATCAATCAAATAATCAACCTCCCCGTTTTTCTTGTTGTCGTAATAGTATAAATCATATCCGTGAGCCTTCAACTCCTGGGCTACGACTGTCTCATAGACAGAGCCGAGGTTTATACTCTTTATATCAGACATTATAGCCTTGATATTGTTACGGTAAAATATGCCGGACAGAATTCCGACATCATTCAGATAGAGTTTTAACAAGTTCTTGCCACTATTCTCCACCAAGGGATATGTCGGTGTACTGATTGCTTTTACCTCCAATGCTATGCCGGCAGAGATAAGATAGTCAAACTCATCCAAATAATCATTACTTCTTTTCCATTTTTTGTCTTCGATATCCTTGATGACAACTCTCTTCTTTTTATTCTCAAGGTTTGATGGAATCATATCAAAGATACGGCGTATCTTCAATTTCCTGTCATGCTCCTCCTCATATTTGGTGGCGTCAACACCATATAAATCATGAGCCTCTTTCTGAATAGAGCGGAATTCCACTACATTGCGACTATCTACGAATGTCTCAACAGCCTTCGGCAGGCCACCAACCAACAGATATTTCTTAAAGAGGTCCATAAGCTTGTTGTGCATCGCTTCCGACAAGGCCTCCTGCTTATTGAAACTCTCTCTCATGGAACAAACTGCAAATTCTCCTACACCATTGGCATACAGGAATTCCTCAAAATCCATTGGATACATATGTTGAATATCCAAACTTCCCATTGGAACAGACTGAGTATTCTTCAAAGCCACTCCCAGCAGGGAACCGCTGGCAATATAAGTGAACTTCTTCTCTTTCATCAAGAATTTCACAAGAGTCAGAAGATGATCATAGGCCTGTATCTCGTCAATGAATACAAGAGTATTCTCCCGCTGCTTCATCCTGTCACCGGCCACAACACTCAAAGCCATATAAAAGTCCTTCGTTGTTTTGGCTTCTGCAAAAACCCGGTCCCCCAATTTATCCTCTTCCATATTGATTTCAATGTAGTTGGGGAACATCTTTTCTCCCACATGGCGGATGATGTATGACTTACCTATCTGCCTGGCTCCATCAATCAAGAGCATCCTGTCTGAATCCGATGAGAGATATTCTTCAATCCGTGTCGCAATTTTCCTGAATAACATAATACTGCCTATTTAGTAATGCAAAGATATACATTTTCAAGGCATAAACTGCGTTTTCCGATAAAAATCTCAATAAATTAACTGCGTTTTCCTACAAAGTAAAGCCTGAAATTACTGCGTTTTCCGATACGGCTCTATTTCGCATTGACCTTCCATCTCATCCTCCAGACCCCGTCATTGAAGTTGTGGCTGATGATGCAGAACTCCCCTATCTCCGAGGTATTGGCCACGTGAGCACCTATGCAGGCACAGTCGTCATACTCCCCTACCCGAACGATACGCAGGGTCTCCGAGGCGTCCTCAGGAAGTTTACTCAGGTCCACTATTGATGCCGCCTGGTCGCCTTATGGGATTATGCGGATGCGTTCACGCTCTGCAACAGCATATGCAAACGTCTCTTCTGTGTCAGCGTCTCATCCATCTCTATATGTATTTCTTAACAAAAATGTGATATTTTTGTTAAGAAAACAACAAAAACCAAATCAATTCATTGAACAAAAAGCAAGATAACAACGACGTATGCATCAGAAATCGGTAACTTTGCGGAAAACAGATTTGACAGCATGAGGAAAATATACTTTGCCGGCTCGATACGCGGAGGACGGAACGATGCCGAATTATATAGAAGAATCATCAACCACATCTCCAGGACAGAGAAGGTCCTGACAGAACACATAGGTAACGCCAATGTCGAAGACGAGGAGAAACAGATGACTGACCAGGATATATATGAGCAGGACACCGCATGGCTCCGCGAATGCGACATGGTCATAGCCGAGTGCACCAACGCCTCCCTAGGCGTGGGATACGAGATGGCCTATGCGGAAACGCACAGCAAACCCGTCCACATCTTCTATGACAGGACGAGGGCACGACTGTCGGCCATGCTCTCCGGCGATGCTTACTTCCACCTGCATCCTTACTCCGATGAGGAAGAGCTGTTCGGAATGCTGACCGACGTGCTCAAATGCCCTTGCTCAAAGACCGGCTGCCCAAGATTCGGGAACTGCGAAGAGTGCAGGAAGCACCACCCGGATTCTTCCAGGCCTAGACCCTGCGAGAGATAGCTGAAAACACAAGAAAAGTGAATTTTCATCAGAGCACTCCCCTACTCTATCTTACAGTAATAGCATCATCAGGGCGCAAAGCACAAGGGCAGCTGCCATGAAGGCGGATACTACACGGGAGTATCTCGCCACCATTGGTTTCATCAGTCCCCCGGCCAGAAGCCAGACCAGATTCGCTCCCGGACCGGCAAGGATTAGAAGAGCAGTGACAGGAAGGATGTCGATGAACCGCTGCGAGTACGGAAGTACGAATGCGGAATAGCAGCTGAGGTCGAAGAGGATGATCTTCGCGTTGGTAAGCTGTACGATGAACCCGCTGGAGAA